>MHXU01000077.1 GCA_001824555.1 Planctomycetes bacterium GWC2_45_44 | reverse complement strand
TTCTTCGAGGCCAAGCGTCCCGGCTCGAAATTATGTATGGGTACTCTTGCGATGGATTTTAATTACGCCGATGTTTTTGCCGCCGAGCCGCCCGACGCGTATCAAAGGCTGCTTTTGGACTGTATGGCGGGCGACCAGACATTGTTCACGAGAATTGACGATGTCAAACTTGCCTGGGGACTGGTTGACAGAGTTCTGGCCGATTGGCTGCAGCGACAGGGCGAACCTTATTTTTATCCGGCCGGCGCGGAGAGTTTCTCACAGGCTGATGCCCTTATTCAAAAGGACGGCAGAAGCTGGCGAAAAATTTCTGAAATGTAAACTCTGAAATGTAGAAAATGCCCGACAAAGAACCGCAAAATAATCGTGACGCTCTGATGGAACGAGCAATGCTCGATGTCGCGGCTTTCGGCACTCTCTACGATATGTATTATGAAGATATTTTCCGCTATTGCATAAATCGTATTCGCTCCCGGCAGATTACCGAGGATATTACCGGCGCGATATTTTTATCGGCATCGCAGAACATCTCGAAATTTCGCGGAAAAACGAGAACGGAATTTCTTGACTGGCTTCTTGTTATTGCCGAGGCCAAAATAAAGACATTCAGCAAAGGAAGGCAATTTTCAGAATTTTCCGGCAGCCCCGGCCAGGACGATTTGCCGGACAGCGCCCATAAGGAAAAACTCCGCTCGAAAATTCTTGCGTCATTCAACCAGCCTCCGCCAAAAGAGATTCGTTATAAGTTTTTTATTATTCCTGTAATTATTTTAGCGTTGGGATTATCAGGATTATTTTCCAGATATTATCTGTCCGGGGAGATTCCGGGGAAATCGCAGCTTCAGCCGCAAAAAATTATAGAAATCAATTTGCCACAGCCCATTGAAAAAACGAGGCTTGAAAAAATAAAGCAGCTTGCCGCGGAAAAAAATGTTTCAGAACTTTTGAATATTCTTCGCAGCGACGATTTGTCAGCCAGACTGCTTGCGGCAAAATTTCTCGCCGAAATCACAGAATCGAACGCTGCGGATTTTTTAAAGCTTGCCATTACTCCATTAGAGCCGAATAATGCCGGCGGTACGCCGCAAAAGACGCAGGATGAAAAAAACCGAACGATTGTAATTGCCGCCATTGACAGAAAAACAAAGAATCCGCTCTCCGGCGTTGACCTGGAGTTTCAGATTCAGAATAATTTAACAAAAACGCAGACCGGCGAAGATGGTCAATATATTTTGAAAATGTCGGGGCAAATGCCGGACTGGTTTGTGCTCGCCGCCAGAAAGCCGGGTTATGCTAGTATGCGATTCAACCGGCATCGTTCCGCCGAGCGTGAAATAAATCTGCCGGAAAAAATTGTATTTGAAATGTCGCAGGTCATCGGCATCGGCGGATTTGTCGAAAACAAATTACGCGAGCCGATAGAAGATGCCGAAATCAGGGTGTATGCCGGTTATGGGTTTGATTCCAATTTGCCTTTTGTCGATGCGATTGAAACAGTGCGAACGGATGCGAATGGTTTTTGGAAGTGTTCGCTGTTTCCGCAGGACGCGTATCGGGCGACGGTTGTCGTAAGACACACCGATTACGCCGAGAATGAAAGTTCGCTCGCAGCGGTTGAGCAGCTCAAAAGTTTTTCGCATCTTACAATTCTTGAAATGGGAATCGATGTCCTCGGCACGGTTACGGATACTCAAAACAGGCCGCTGCCGGCAGTCATAACTAAGGGCAGCGACAGCCGCAGGCAATCGGTTAACTGCGATAACGCCGGCAAATTTCAATTTGATAATGTTTCCGCCGGAACAGAAATGTTTGTCGTTCAGTGCAAAGGTTTTGCTCCGCAGATTCGGGAAGTTGATATTGAGCCGAATATGCCGTCAATGGTTTTTGCTCTTGCTCCGCCAGGTAACATCCGGGCGAGAATTGTTGATGTTAGAAACTCGCCGCTCAAGGATGTTTATGTAAAACTCGAATCATGGCGAGATACCAATCTCGTGAATTTTGAAACATATACCGATGCCAACGGTTTTTTCCAGTGGACAGATGCCCCGACAGACGAGGCTGTATTTGGTTTTTCAAAGCCGGGTTATGTCAGCATTGATGATTTTGAGATGAAAAGCGAAAACGATTATGTGATATCGCTTCTGCCTGCCGAGGCAAATCAAACGCCATAAAAAAACCCCCGAAAATTTTCGAGGGTTTAATAACATTCACGTTAAAATATGCACAGGTTATTTTTGTTCCTTTGATTCCTGCTCATATTTGCTGAAGCCGCACTTCGGACATTTGTCAAAGCCTTGGGGGTTTTGGTAGTTTGGTATAAAAACATTACCGCACTTTTCGCATTTCATTGCGATATATGCCGATTTCTCATTGCATTTCGTACATTTGAATACCGGCGTTTCCATCGGCATCATCATTCCTCCGCCCTGATTTTGGCTCATTATATTGGCGAACTCTTTTTCAGAAAGCTCGTAAGCCTGTGCGCATTTCGGATTGACGCATAACATCTGAACAGGGCCTGCGCTGCCGCCGCCGGAGCCGCCGCCGGAATATGTCTTAACTGTGATGCCTATGGCAAGAGCCAGACAGCAGATAACTATACCGATAGAAACCTTTTTTTTCAATTCATCGTCCATAGCCGATACTCCCTAAAAATAGTCGCCAATAATACTCGTTCACTTGTCCGAACTAACTAACAGGGGTATTTTGTCCTATTTACGCAAATAAGTCAAAACTTTTTTTATCCGCTTATCATAAATACCAAATGCCAGTACAGCCAGCAGTATTATTGCACTGATATGCTCAATCGGCGTCGCGGCCATATTATGATAGTGCCCCTGAATATCTCTGCCCAGACCTGTGAACATTGAATCCAGCAAAACGCCTGCGGTTAATGCGCAAACGGCCACTGTCAGTATGTAAATTATTGCCGTTCGACTGCCCAGTATCTTCCAGATAGTTACAAAAGTTGCGGCGTTTGTTGCAGGGCCGGTCATCAAAAACACAAACGCCGCTCCGGGCGTAAGGCCTTTGGCAATCATTGCCGCCGCTATCGGAACGGATGCCGTCGCGCAGACATAGACCGGAATACCTATAAGCATCATCAAAATCATCGCGCCGATACCTGTGCCGATTTTGTCAGCGAAAAAATCATTCGGCACGACAACCGAAATAAAAGCCGCCGCCAGCAGACCAATTAGCATCGCCAAACCTATATCTCTCGGCAGAACAATAAAACCGTGCCTGACAGCGGTAGAAAATTTACCTTTTTGCCCGGCTGTATGTTCGTCATCAATCGATTCTGTAAATGCACCGGCGTTTTTGTCGAACATATCCGTTGCGACACCGCCGATTATGCCTGTAATCAAAGCGACAACAGGCCGGAAAATCGTGAACACAAGTCCAAGCAGCGAGTAAGTTACAAAAATACTGTCGATTCCGGTTTGCGGTGTGCTTAAAAGAAATGCTATCGTTGCGCCTTTGCTTGCGCCGCGTTTTCTAAGAGACATCGCCACGGGTATCACCCCACAACTGCACAACGGCAGAGGCACGCCAAAAAGCGAAGACTTGATTATCGGCCAGATTCCTTTTCCGCCGAGATGTCTTTGTATAAACGCCGTGGAAATCAAAACCCGCAGAATACCCGCAACCGCAAAACCAAACAGCAGATACGGACTCATTTTTTCGATTGTTGACCAGAATGACTGTAAAAAATCAGACATCGCTATTGTCCTTAAGCAGTTTAGAGGTGTTCTGTTTTCTTAACTTTTCCATCGAGGCCGACGGTTACATCTTCAAATTTCATATTTTTGCCGGTCTTTGCAACTGCCTGCTGAACAAGCCGGGTAAGGCCGGAGCAGCAGGGTACTTCCATATGCACAACCGTAAGACTCTTTAAATTACTATTGCTTATAATTTCAGCCAGCTTGTCGAGGTATGGACTTGTATCGTCGAGCTTCGGACAGGCGATAACCACACTTCTGCCTTTGAGAAATTTACTGTGAAACTCGCCCATAGCGAACGCTGCGCAATCAGCGGCAACGAGCAAATCGGCATTCTTAAAAAACGGCGCATTGGGCGAAACTAAATGAAGCTGAATAGGCCAATGCGAAAGTTGCGAACTAACGTCGCCTGACGCGGAATCTTTTTTGTTAAATTGCTTTGCCGCCGTGCCGGGACAGACGAATCCTTTTTCCGCGGGCGAAGAGGGACAAACATTTTTTTGACTTTCGAGATGTTTTCCAACAGCCTTTTCATCGAATTGTGCGCAATCTCTCTGCTCAACGGTAATCGCATCCTGCGGGCAATGCCCAAGACACGCCCCAAGCCCGTCGCAGTATGTTTCGCTAATAAGTCTTGCTTTGCCGTTAATGAGTTTTATCGCGCCCTCTGCGCAGGCCGAGACGCACTGACCGCAGCCGTTACATTTTGCTTCATCTATTTTTACTATGTTTCGCAAAGTCATATTACGCCCTTATCATAGTCAAAAGCATTTTGAATCGCTGTTTTGCCTTTACCGCGTGCGGGATATTTGCCGGCATAATTATTATACTGCCCGCCGGCGATTTTATTTGCTTGCCGCTAATGACAATAATCCCTGTGCCTTCGACAATCTGCACAACCGCGTCATAAGTAGCCTGATGTTCGCTCAATCCCTGACCCGCGTCGAACGCAAACAGCGTCAGCGTTCCAACAGGCTTATCAATTATGGTTTTGCTGACAACTGAATCAGCCGCATAATCGACAAGCCCGGCAAGTTCAACAGCTTTGGCGACACAAGTTTTTAGAACAGTATTTTTTTTGCTCTTTTTCATATTTTTCTTTGCGCCTCTGTGCTTTTGTTACTTTGTGCCTGTTCCGAGCATATCAGCCATATCTTTTTCCGGTTCGCCGATTGGTTTGATATTATAAGTATCGACTAAAAACTTCAGAATATTCGGACTTACAAACGCCGGTAGGCTTGGTCCTAAGCGGATATTCTTTACGCCCAAATGCAGCAGCGTAAGCAGAATCGCAACTGCCTTCTGCTCGTACCACGAAACGACAAACGACAGCGGCAAATCATTTACGCCGCAGTTAAACGCACCGGCAAGAGCCGTCGCTATTTTTATAGCCGAGTAGCAGTCGTTGCATTGGCCTGTGTCAATCAATCTCGGTATTCCGTCGATTGTGCCGAAATCCTGATAATTGAATCGGAATTTTCCGCACGCAGCGGTGAGTATCACGCAATCCTTCGGCACAAGCTCGGCGATGCGCGTAAAGTAATTTCTGCCGGGCTTTGCGCCATCGCAGCCGCCAATAAAGAAAAATCTTCTTATTTTTCCTGCTTTTACCGCGGCGATTACCTTATCAGCCAGTCCCAGCACTGCGGTATAATGAAAACCTGTGCTTAATGTTCCTGCCTTGTTTTCTTTCAGCGGCGGACAAGCCAGAGCCTTGGCGATAACTTTACTGAAATCCCTGCCTTTAATATGTTCCGCTCCCGCCGCGCCTGCTATTCCACAGGTAAAGAGCCGGTCTTTATAACTGTCCTTCGGCAACTGAATACAGTTTGTCGTTACCAAAATCGCGCCGGAAAATTCATCAAATTCCTTTTTCTGATTCTGCCACGCCGTTCCATAGTGGCCGACTAAATGCTTATATTTGCGAAATTCAGGATACCCGTGCGCAGGCAGCATTTCGCCGTGTGTATAAATGTTTATGCCTTTGCCTTCAGTCTGCTTTAAAAGCTCCAGCAAATCTATTAAATCGTGTCCCGTTATAACGATGCCGGGACCCGCTTTTGTGCCCGCCGAAACGATCGCGGGTGTTGGCGCGCCAAATTTTTCAACGTGCGCATTGTTGAGCATCTCCATAGTTTTAAGGTTCACCTGCCCCGCTTTAAGCACAAGCTCGACATATCGGCTCAAATCAAAATCGACATTTGTCAGCGTCGCGAAAAGAGCCTCGTGCATAAAAGCGTTCACTTCCGAGTCGCTCTTTCCAAGTTCGCGTGCGTGATAGGCATAAGCCGCAATGCCCTTCAGGCCGAACACGAGAATATCCTGAAGACTTTGAATATCCGGGTCTTTGCCGCAAACTCCGATTTTTGTACAGCCCTGCCCGCCCGCCGTTTGTTCACATTGATAACAAAACATAATCAACCCCTTTCAAATTTTTAAAAAACCTCATTTTAATAACTCATTTAGCGTAATATCTTTCAGATATTGTTCAATATAATTTTGCAAACCGACCAATTTTTTGCCTATCGGGCATTTCGGACTTTTCGGGCAGCTTTTCGGGTCCGCCAGACAGCGGTTAAGATACAGATTCCCCTGAATAGCCGCTATTACATCGTATAACCTTATATTTGCCGGATTTTTAGCTAATTCAAATCCACCATCTTTGCCCATAACGCTTTTGACTAATTTAGCCGAGGCTAACTTTTGCAGCAGCTTCGCCGCCAGCCCGAATGAAATATCCGCGTCCTCGGCCAGCGTTTTGGCCGACAGCAGGCCTTTGCCGTAATTGCAGGTCAGCCCGACAACGATTCGCAGGGCATAGTCAGTATTTCGTCTAATCGCTTCCATATAAGGCTATTTTAGTCTTACTTATGGAAATGTCAACACCTTTTTTATTTTTTTTATTTTCTCAAAGAATACCGCAGGATGACGAGCCTGTGAACCGTTACAAAATTTTAAGATGCGTTTCTGTTTTACGCTCTAAACTTTCTTAGTTCGTCAAGCATTTTTTGCATGTCTTTTGGCAGAGGGGCTTCAAATACCATCTGCTCATTTGTTGTCGGATGAGCGATTTCCATTCGCCACGCGTGCAGGGCGGGCCTTGCCATAACCGGCTCCTGCGGAATCGGCTCTTTATTTTCAAGCTGCCACTGATAAACGATTTTTCCGCCGTACATATCGTCGCCGACTATCGGATGACGGATATAAGCCAGATGCACGCGAATCTGGTGAGTTCTGCCGGTCTTGATATTTACCTTTAATAAACTGTAGCCTCTGAACGCTTCAAGCACCTCATAAAAAGTAATCGCCTCTTTGCCGGTGTCTGGTCTGACGGCGTATTTTACGCGCGCCGTCGGATGAACGCCGAGCGGCTGATTTATGCAGTCGCTCGTCAGTTCCGGCGTGCCGTGAACTATCGTAAGATAATATTTTTTCGTAAGCCTTTTTTCAAACTGCGCAGCAAGCCGCCAGTGAGCGGTGTCGTTTTTCGCTATAACCAAAATGCCGGTTGTGTTTCTGTCAATCCTGTGAACGATGCCAGGCCTGAAACATTCGCTGCCCTTCGATAAATTTTTCGCGTAGTGAACCAGAGCGTTGACCAATGTGCCGCTTTTTTGTCCTCTGGCCGGGTGGACAATCAAATTCGCCTGCTTATTGATAACGAGCATATCATCGTCTTCATAAACGATGTTCAGCGGAATGTCTTCAGGAATGATTTCTCTGATTTCAGGCGGGGGCAGAATCACATCGACGATGTCGCCCGCGGAAAGTTTCGTGCTTGGCTTGGCGTAATTCTGATTAACCTTGACGGCCTGCTCTTTGATGAGCTTTTGAATAGTTGTTCTGCTGAACTGCCTGAAACGACCCTGCAAATACTGGTCAACCCTGCGAAAAGTCAGATTGTTGCCGACTTTCAGCGCAACGTGTTCTGCGATATCCAAATCTGCGGCATCATCAATCGACTCAACTACGCCGTCTTCGATAATTTCATCGCCGTCGAGACTAATCTCCCCGCGCTGTCGCTTGGGCTCTGATATGTCGTTGTCCGCCATAAGGCTATTTGCCAGCCGAGTTGAAATCCACATCGGCTCCGGGAATAGCGGTGGCATTTGATTCGGTCAAAGGCGCATCGAGAGTCAGTTGTTGAGGCTGAACAGCGGCCTTTGCGAAAACGAAATTGCCTCTGTAATCATCGAAAGTATCGATTCTCTGTTTGGCTCTTTCGGCAAACGTCGTACCCTGATATTCGTTCGCGTCGGCTATCTTTTGATAAATCGCCTTTGCGCCGTCGAAATCGCCTGAATCCTCAAGACAAAGCCCAATGCCATATTCAGCCATAGCCTTTATCATCGGAACATCCGTTTTCGTCAGCGCATCTTCATAAAGTTTTTTCGCCTGACCAAGCTGATAAGCCTGAACGTCTTTTTCGGCGACTTTAGTTCGATAGTGCAATTCGCTGCGGAGAGCCTCTGCTCTTTTAATTGTCGCAAGAGCGCCGAAGTTTTTATTTTTAGATTCTGACGCAACCGTCTCAAGACTGCCAGCCGTGCTAAGAAACAGGTCTGAAACGCCGAGGTTTTCGGCTTTGCCCTGCAAAACTGTCAATTTTTGCATACTGAGCTGCTCGAGTATCGCGGCAGCCTGGGTGTTTTTTTCCTGGCCAACTTTACCCTGCATATTATAGAAGAAAATAGTATATGCGATAAGGCCGACAACAACAATCGCGCCGACAATCACGGTAGTTTTGTTTTCCTTGAGCCACTGTGGAAAATTCGCAATCCAATCTGCCAGTTCGTTTGTTGCCAATTCATGGCGGCGTTCTGATTTCATCGTTTTTCCTTATATTTATATTGTTTTATGTTTTGTACAGTTATTTACCGAACGGAGGATTATAGTCGTTTGCCTTTTAGCTTGCAATATCTGTTTTTCGCCACTAAAATCCCTATCCTGTAAATATAAAATGACTTACAGAACTTTTTCTGGGAAAACTAATGTCAAAAAAATACATAAGTGTATTAAAGACAACGCTTTGTCTTTTTTTTATCTCTCATATTTGTTTAGCCGAAATTGACAAAAAACGCTACATAACCATTGACGAAATAACGCCGGGTATGGATGCGGTTTGCCTTACGGTCTATAAGGGCGTTGAGATTGAAAAATTTCCGCTTAAGGTAATCGACGTTATAAGGAACTTTGAGCCCGGCAGAAACGCGATTTTGGTCGTCGGCACTGACGAGAGGTTTATCCACACAGGCCCCGTTGCCGGGTGCAGCGGCTCGCCGGTTTATATCGACGGTCGTCTGGCCGGTGCGACGGCTTTCGGCTGGAGTTTCGCCAAAGACCCACTCTACGGCGTAACGCCAATAGCAGAAATGCTCGAAGCCGGAAAATCGAACAACTCAAAACTAAAAACTCAAAACCAGGAACTATCAGTTATTCCGTCTGCGGATTTTTCAAAACCGATTAGCCTCAAGGATTCTTATAATAAACTGCTGAATTTCAGATGCAAATCCACACAGGCCGGCGGGCTGACTTATTTGCCCTGCCCGCTCGCGACGACGCTGCCGCAGAGCAGCTTTTCAGCCTTCACCGGCGGGCTTGAATCGTTCGGCCTGATGAGTGCAGCGGGCGGCTCGGCGGGAAGTACCGGCACAGGATTGGAAAAATACTCAAACCTGCAAATGCAGCCGGGCGGAATAATTTCTGTGCCGTTAGTCTATGGCGATATTGAACTGGCCGCTATCGGAACAATTACAGAAGTCGTCGGCGATAAGGTTTATGGCTTCGGCCACAGCTTTCTCGGCCAGGGCGACCTCGATGTTCCGATGGCAACCGGATATGTTCATACCGTCGTGGCGAATGTCGTAAGGTCGTTCAAACTCGGCCAGACAATAGACATCAAAGGCGCGCTCTACGCCGACAAGTCAGCCGCGATTGTCGGAACTATCGGCAGAAAAGCAAAAACAATTCCAATGAAAATTACCGTGGAGCGATTCAACGACAAGCCCCGCCGATATAATTGCTCGATTGTCTCGCATAGATATTTTACGCCGCTTTTAACCGCTATAAGCATCGAAGGAGCGGCGAAAATGCTCGGCGACCTGCCAATCGACCATTCGGTATATTACAAAACCCGCATCGGTGTTGCCGGCTATAACGCGATATCAATGGAAAATTTCTCGACCACACAGGACCTCGAAGCCTGCCTGTCGGACACTATCGGCGGATTGACCGCGATTATGAACAACCCCTACGACAGATGCGACATTACTTCGCTGGACATCGAACTGAAAGTATTGGATAAGACCGCGGTATCTCATATATGGAGTCTCGATGTTTCAGACGCGACAGTCAAACCGGGCCAAACAATA
>MHXU01000076.1 GCA_001824555.1 Planctomycetes bacterium GWC2_45_44 | reverse complement strand
AAAAACACTGAATACACAACAATTATCGGACAAATAGAGATGAAAACTTAAAATAAAACACTATTATAAGCGAACACCCCAGGAATGTGCCAAGACCAAGGAAGCAAAGGCTTCGCAGACCGACTTCCCGGCTTGGGGACAGTTGGACAAACGAGCGGCAATATGGGAATTAGTTACCGCCACGAACCTGCTTTATGCCGGTGCCGATATTCTTGTGATGTATAATCCTGACGCGATGATGGCGTTGAAACAGACTATATTCAAACTTATGGACGGTCAGATAAAATAAAGGAGAGTAGCGAAATGGCTCTTACAGGATTACAAATACAAAAACTTTTACCTAAAACAAACTGCAAAGAGTGCGGCTCGAATACATGTCTCGCCTTTGCGATGAAACTCGCCGCCAAAAAGGCCGAACTTTCCGAATGTCCCTACGCTTCGGATGAGGCCAAAAAAATACTCGGCGCGGCGAGCGAACCGCCGGTCAAATGTATTGAGCTTGGCCCGGAAAAGAAATTGAAAATCGGCGCAGAGACGGTTTTGTATCGTCATGAAAAAACATTCGTCAGCCAGACAGCTCTTGCCGTCAATGTCAATGACACTGATTCCGCCGAGTTGATTGACACAACGCTGAACGCGATTCGGGATTATGTTCTTGAACGCGTCGGCGAAAAACTCGTTGTCGATATGGTCGGCATAACACAAAAAGGCAGTAACGCCGATGCGTTCGCCGCTCTGGCGAAGAAAGCCTGGGATACGACGAAACGTCCGCTTGTTTTGCGAAGCGCAGATGCGAAATCTCTCGCCGCCGCAGCAGCAGCGGTAAAAGGGTCAGGCAGCGTTCTTGTCGCCGCGACTAATGAGACCGCCGAATTGCTCAAGGCCGCAGCAATCGAGAATGGTCATTCACTTGCCGTAACGGCCGCGGATTTGGACGGCATCGTCGGGCTGACCGCCAAACTTAAAAACGACGGTTTTAACAACTTGCTTTTGTCATTCAACACATATTCACTTGCCGAACAATTTCAGACTAATTCTATCGTGCGCAGAGCTGCGCTGAAAGATGAATTTAAGCCGCTTGGTTATCCGAGTGTAACTTTTATCGAAACCGATAATATTTTTGATGGCACAGTAGCCGCGACGACAGAGATTTCAAAATATGGCGGAATATGCGTTCTGCCAAATTTTGACCCTGCCCAGCTTGCGCCGCTTATGACTCTGCGGCTCAATATTTACACTGACCCGCAAAAGCCGATTCAGGTTGAACCAAAGGTATATCCGGTAGGTGAACCAAAGATTGATTCGCCTGTATTCGTAACGACCAATTTTTCTCTGACATATTTCATTGTTTCGGGGTTACCACATATCTTAATAGAATCGAGGTGTGGTTTTCTACTTTCCTTGCGTTTATCATTTCCATCGCCTCGCAGTGCTAAATCAACCTCAATCCATTGATATTTATGAAATTGCTGATGCTGCGGTCTATAACGATAATTTATCGGATACAATCTCACCCATTGTTTATCCTCTGTAATGCCAGCGACACAAACCAATTCCATATGTTCGGCATTTGTGGATGGATGCGGATAAGTCATGACTGTTATCAAGACTTTTGTTGACACATATTCAGTTGCCATTCATTACCTCTTAAGTGTTGCACGGGAAGACCTGTTTTTTTGGCTAATACTTTCGCCAAAATACTGCGATGGCAAAAGGCAGGGTCATTTTCCATACAAATCAATACGCACGGCTGCGTCGCCATCAATGATGCCAATTCATCTAATTTATCCGATGATCCCAAAAGAGATTTTTCATAAGCCTTAAATAGTTTTTGGTAATCCTCTGGCGATTCCAGGTGCCGCCTATCCTCAGAAGCGATACCTAACTCAGGGATATGGCTGTACTTTACTTCGAGGGATTGACTTATGCGGTCCAGAGTTTTTTTGTGAAAACCATATCGCCGAGCAACAGGATTGCGTCTAATATCAAGCATATGCACGATGCCATTTTTGATGAGCATATCCATAAAGCCATCAATCTGCAGCCCTTCATATCCGGCTGTATAAATTGCAGGCTTGCCAATGGGGCGGGACATCAATTTTTTGATGCGACTGTTTATTGTAAAATAAGGATTCTTCGTATAGATATAATCAACTACATCATCAACTTTCCATTTTCCGTAGTTTTTAACTATATCGAATATGTCACTGCGCAACTGTGACTTGATATCTTCCGTGCAATCATAGTGACCTGTGGCATTCCATGATTTTGTATCAGGCTGTCTCACTAAACCACCTTCTATCAACTTACCGATCTCTTGAAAAAGGCCAAAAGAAAATGGCCCATACTGATATGGCACGAACTGGTAGAATGAATCTCCACCTTTTGAGGGCGTTTCAGTCGCCAGCAGAAAACACCATTTGACCAATTCCAAATGAGAAACTGGCCGCTCTGCCAACTGCAACATATATAGAATGCATTTTTGCCGTGAAAGCATAGTTCAAATACCATTTATAATTAAAGTACATTATAGTTGTCGACAATGTTCAATGCAACACTTTAAATAAATTTAACGTGTTATGAGCTAATCATTTCGCCTGCAAAGTACTTTCAATCCCTATATATTAATAAATAGGGATTGTTTGTCAATATGGCTTTATTTTAAAATCATTTGCTTTGTCATTGCCCAATCCTTTTTTCCCAGGTGGTGAACCGTTTGCCGCAATTTCGACACTGGCGCCTCCGTGTAATCTTACTATCCACGGCATATCGCGTATAAACCACCCGAAAAAGCCGACAGCCGCAATAGCTGCATTCCAAGCCTTTCTGCTGTTTTGGTTTCTGTTCTGTACTTACGGCTTGCATTATTGCCTCCTATTCTGAATATCTGATAGTTTTATTCTTTCTCTTTTGGAAACACTTTTTACGCTGTGTCCGGTCAGTGTACATCCGCACATCGACGCCGCTACCGAGCATCCGACTATGCAATCCAGCCAGTGATTATCGATACCGCCAATTCTTGGCGACCATTGATAAACTGTTCTGCCATGACCTTCGGTGCGCACCCATGTCTCGGAACCCGCTACATGCTCGGCAAATAACGCGTGATGATGTCCACCTTTGCCGAATAGTGTCATAGAGCCGTGGTCACCGGCGGCGACAAAGAATCGCTCATGTACAAATGTCTTCCAGTAGTTGGTATCTATTGCCACATGCTGGAATTCTCCAGTCTTATTGATATTGGGGATATACCAGTGGTGGCCGTGGCGTTCACCTGGCTTGCGCTTGTAGGTGGACATTGGTTTACTGGCCGCTCTGATACCGACACCCTTGGAAGCCATAATATTTCCACCGAATTTATGGCGAATATTTTCAACGATTCCAGGCATATAGCCACCATCGATAAGACAGCGGTCGATTTTCATAGCACCAGTCCCGCGAGAGAAGTCTCGACTTAGATAGTCGCGGCATAAATCTTCCATTCCAGCCTGTATGGCTCCCTCTTTTTCCATGTCAGGGTAGATATTTTGCAATGTTATCTGCGCCTTGCGGAGCGTAAATGAGAGCCGCTTCTGGTCGGGATAGGTGCCGTAATCGACGACATAACCTGTAAAATCCTCCGACCACGCACATACCGTATAAAAAAGCAATTTATCGTGAACATCAATGAACATAGTAAGATACTGACAGGAAAGCGGAACCTCGCCCCGTTTGCGGCCGTTGGCTTTTTCCAATACCTGTTCGGGTGTAAGAACCTGCTCATCACTCTGCTCGGCAATCGGATCGTTTTGATACTCCGCAAAGAACGCCACCTCATCTCGCAGCATAAGGTTCATAGCATGCTGAATGGCGGAGACATCATCTTCGTTATGACGCTGGTCCCATGCAACCTTACTGCCGGCATCCATTGCATTACGGTTTTCGATATAGAACTCGGTTGCCTCCTTGCCACCGTTGCCAGCGCGTAAACTATCGGCTCTAATCTGCTCATATTGGTCCCACAGTTTTGTGTCCGTGGGAAATGCATAGACCATCTTTGTGCATTGACCCTGCCATTCGGGATTCTTTTCGGAGTCCAGGAGCTGGTCGGCAAGGTCGTTGCAGTAGATTTTCGTACAGGTAAGGAGTCCGGACATTTTCTTGCCGGGTCCGGCCATGCCGAGGACATCGCCATTTAAAGTGCTTATCCTCTGATTGGTCTGGTCAACTGATTTGGCAGACTCCCTTGTCTGCGGGTCATCAACAAGCACCAAATCAGGCCGGATAATGCGGCCATCCATCGTGGTATGTATCTGGCCTCGAATATTACTGTCCAGACTATCAACTGTAATCACAGAGCCGGAAGCGCAACTTCCCGCAATAGTTGGAATGACAATCTTGTGTGTTCCCCATACGGGATATGTGAGCTGACCGTTATATCTTTGGCCGCGCTGCTTGTGGGCGCTGTTTTCAAGGCACTGGATGGGGTAAATGATTTCAGGGAAGTCCGCCAATAATAAATCGTTACCCAGCATCGCGGCCTGGACGCTCTGGAAGAGATTTAGCGATTGCCGCGTAGCAGAACCAATAAGGCAAACATATTTCCTTGCCCCGATGAGGATTGCCCATATTGCAGCCGAGCGGGTAAGAGCGGATTTCCCGCTTCCGCGTGGCATGGCAAATGCAAAGAGCCCACCATGAAGAACAGATTGTTCAATTTTAGATATCACTTTCAAATGGTCATCCGACCATGTCAGATAAAACACATCTGCAAAATATGTCTCGCAGAAGAACCGGAAATCACCGCAGGCCCGTTCTCTTCGCTCTGGATTCTCAACGGCGGGTATTTCACCGATGTCCTGCGAGGCTTTGCGAGCGGCATTCTTTGAAAGCAGGTCTTTGAGCCTTGAGTCTTCGATGGACTGCTTTTGGGGTTTTGGTTTTTCGTATTCTTTGGCCAGCCATGAGATGTACCGCACCAGATTGATATGTTTACCATCACCGATGCGATATGCAGCGGTGTTCATTTGCCAGCGCAATTGATTATGGCTCAGGACATTACCCAGCGGCGTTGCGTTCATAAGCCGCAGAAGTTGTATTTGTGTCAGATTATTTACGTCAATTGCCATTGCATTTCCTGCTATTTATTAGCCATGCTGCGTAATTAATGAGATTAATCGTTCCATCTGCCGCTACCGGGGCACCTTCACTGATATGTTTCTGGACAATCTGTACTTGGATTCCAAGCATCTTAGCGGCCATTTCCACAGTTAATGCCGCAGGATTTAGCTGTGGTTTAACAGGTTTAACATCGTTTGATTCTGTCATAAAAAATCTCACATATTTTCAAAAATAATAGACTAATTGACTTGATATGCTTTCGCCAAAATGGATATATGTAACCAACATAGAACATAACTTTTGAAAGGATAAAAAAATGAAAAACGCAGAAAACACAAAAGCCAGACTTGCGTATAACACCGCCAAGTACGACATCGCCAACCTGCTCGGATGGTTTGAGTGCGAATTGGCGAAAGAGCCCAAAGATATGAATTGGGCAACGGTTGGGACTCTCTGGAGGACTAAAGAAAAACTAATTGAAACGCTTTCGTTTTTCTCAGGCAACGAAACAAAGATGATTGAAGACTCGCTCGGCGAGTTGAACAGCGATAATGTCGACGAGGTTTTCGAGTCTTTGAGAAACGCTCCACAGCCGGATTGGAAAGCGGTTACAAGAGATTTTAGAAGGCATGCTGCAAAAAACGAAAACGAATAACCATTTTTTAGAAAGGGAAACGAACCATGAAAATCAGAATTACAAAAGGCAAAAACAAAGGCATATGCGGTAAGGTTGTCGGAGTCTACATGGATGGCCGCTACGACATCAACGTCACCAACAGAAAACCAAACCAGCCAAAGCAGACGATCGTCAAGATGACCGATTGCGAAGAAGTCAGATAGAAAAACATTTTTTTTGAAAGGAAAAGTACTATGGAAAAAGCAGACATTAAAATCAGCAGTATCTATGCTATGAAGATAGGCAAGAATATCATCGGTATTCGTATCATGAGCCAAAACCCCGATGGCCATTGGGTCGGTGTCAACGTCAACACCAACAAGGAGTTTATCATCAAGTCTACCGACCGGCTCTGTGGATTGTATCACGCCAAACGCGGCGGGGCGGCGCAGGATGCTGCAGAACCAAGCAAAGACGCAATCATCAAGAATGAACGCGCCACAGCCAAACCTGGCGGCCTGAGTGCGGCGGCAAAGGTTCTCCAGGAAGCGGCCGAGCCGCTCAATTGTCAGGAAATGGTCAAGCGGATGCTGGAAAAAGGCTACTGGCAAACCGATGGCAAGACTCCGGAGGCCACGATTTATTCCGCGATTACGCGCGAAATCAAAGAAAAAGGAGCCGATGCCCGGTTCCGCAAAACCGAGCGTGGCAAATTCGAATTGGTTAAGTGATTTGACCATTATTCCATTGCCTCCTCAACCCCGGCACTCGTCGGGGTTTTGTCGTTAATCAGCACAGCTTTTCCCCCTGTAAATTCTTCATATCGTTTGACAATTACATCACAATAAATCGGGTCCAGCTCCATACCGTAGCTCCTGCGTCCGGTTTGCTCACAGGCGATGAGTGTAGTGCCCGAACCCATGAACAAATCAAGGACCAAATCTCCTGCCTTTGAACTGTTGACCAATGCACGATGAACTATCTCCACTGGTTTCATGGTGGGATGCAGCCGGTTTGCAGATGGCTTCTTTTCATTCCAAACTGTTGTCTGTGTCAAATCTCCATACCAGGAGTCTGATTGGCCCGCAATGTGACAATAAAATATGGGCTCATGCTGGAACTTATAACGGGCAAAACCAAACGCACCGCAGTTCTTTACCCAGATAATGGGATTGCGGACTTCAAATCCGGCTCGCCGAATTGACAATTCCGTCTCGAGCTGCCACTGCGATGCATGGCATATGTACAGCGACGCGGCAGGCTTTATGCTCTGGCGGTACCGGGCAAAGAATTCATCCATGAACTTTTCGTAGTCCTTGGCACTCATGGAATCGTTTTTGATGGTCATAGCATCGTCAGTGCCGCCGACATATGCGACGTTGTATGGTGGGTCAGTAAAGACCATGTCAGCAAGCTGGCCATTCATGAGCCGGGTGACATCCTCTTTTTTGGTCGAGTCACCGCACATCAACCGGTGGTCACCAAGAACCCAAATGTCGCCGGGCTTTGTAATTGCCTCATCCGGCGGGGCGGGCACATCATCCGGGTCGGTCAAACCCTCCTTTACCTCCTGCCCCAACAATTTGGCAAGTTCATCTTCATCAAAACCAAGTACGCCAAGGTCAAAGTCCATCTCCTGCAACTGCGCCAGTTCTATCGGCAAAAGTTCGTAATCCCACTTTGATAATTCGTGTAGTTTGTTGTCGGCAATTCTGAAAGCCTTGACCTGCTCAGGTGTTAAATCGTCAGCCCGAATCGCGGGAACCTCGGTCATGCCAAGTTCCCTGGCCGCCAGAATCCTGGTATGGCCGGCGATAAGAGTGCCGTTCATGTCAACTATCACCGGCACCTTAAATCCGAACTGGCGGATGGACTCGGCTACCGCGGCAATAGCCCCGCTGTTGTCACGCGGATTACCCGAATAAGCCTTAATTTCACTGATTTTCATCATTTCAATTTTCACGATATGTACTCCTTAAAAAAAATTAACTGTTCACGGCAAAAACTGCGTTTTCATTTCAAAAACGATATTTTTAATGCCTTTCTAAAAAAAATGTGATTCGCGACCGAATGTCTTTTTGCTATCAACTGCTCCCGGTGCGATCTCAAAAATTTTTCGCGTCCGGAGGAACCAAAATTTTTATTGCAACAACCTTCGCACCACATTACGACAGGTTGTGCGATGTTTGCTTATTCGTACACACCTGCGACCTCATCATGCGATGCAACCTGCGCAAACGTGGCGCGTTTTATTAAATCCATTTTTCATAGAACAACGATTTCCTTTCTGTCTGTCAGCACAACTGTGGTATTCGTAATCTTATTCAGCACTGCACA
>MHXU01000075.1 GCA_001824555.1 Planctomycetes bacterium GWC2_45_44 | reverse complement strand
ATATCGCAGGAAAAAGCAAAGGCGGACAATGCTGCTGCCCTGCTAAAATCCGAATATCAAGCCAAAGAAAAGAATTATCAGGAACGCATATTACAGATTGAGTCTGAATCAGCCAAATTGTTAGCGGATATTAAATCCATATCCGCAGGTGAGATATTAAGGATTAGGCAGGAGACGCAGGAACAGATAGCAAAGGAAAGAACAAGGGCGAATGAGACTGCCGAGTTGACGGTCAGGCTTAAGGCTGAATCTGAAGAAACTATCGCTAAAATCACATCCGAATCGCAGGCCAAGTCAAACGCTTACGAGGAACATATCGCGAAAATCAAGGCTGAAGCGGAAAAATCAGCCTCTAATACCAGGACTGCATTTGAAGAAAAAATATCGAATCTGCGAATAAAGGTTCGCGATGCGATAGTCAGGGAGAAGACAAAAATAAATGAAAAGGAAAAATCTTATATTGAAATTATCGCGGCTGTTAGGGCTGAATTTGAAGAAAAATCCAAAGTTCACGCTGAAGAAATGTCCAAAATAAAAGCGGAACTGGGAATCAAAATGGTAAAAATCAAAGTAGAAGCCAACGATGCGGTTGCCAAAGAACAAATCAAAACAAGAGAGTTAGAGGGAGAGTTGAGCAAGCTTAAGGACGGCATCGCCGCGACTAAAATCGAGCGTGGTCAGGATACAATTAAAAACAAAGAATTAGCAGCCAAAATCGAAAATTTCGCAAAAAAAATAGCCGGGTACACTAAAGGTCGGAAATTTTTAAAAAAATCGGCTACGACTTCCAGCAAGCAGTGAGTGTTTGAACAGCGATGTACTGTCCTGAATTTTGAGGAGTCGCTTTTTCTATTGACGCTCTGACTGATAAAATAACTTCTACAGCCCCATCAGAGGGAGTATGTATTATATCGGCGCCACCCTTGAGAAAAGCGTCGAAAGGATACCATACGGTTGAATCGCCGGCCGTTTGCTTTATTCGCAGTCGATTATATCTCAACTTATATTTGGTAATAAGAACGTGGGAGTCAAACGACAGTTCCGCGGCGCTGCTGTTATCCGCTGTAATTGTTACATCGCCATTCGTATAGAGAGTCAGTGCCGCTTCACCAATGGCCTGTTTGTTATCGACGGTAAGTTCTCCCAGGTCAATATCCGAAAATTGTGCCTCCGACCATTCCGCAATGCTTGCAACGGTACACGATATTTTACAGGTAGCACTGTCTGACGGCCGAGCAGCCAAAGCCAAACACGACACGCCAATCAGGACACATGCTATTAGTGTTAAGCTGGGTAAATACCGGAAGTTTATCATAGGTTTATTGTATCAAATAAAGACAAGAAAAACAAGAAAATTAAGGTTTATAGGACGTAAAAACAGCGATATGTCCCATAATATAGCAATAATACAACGTTTATGGCGTATGTGAAAATAGATAAAATTTATTCTTAAGAAATCCCCTTCTGCAACGACAATACTTCGTAGTGTCAAAGCTCGATGACAAACGGTTAGAGAGTATTCAATGTAAGGATTCAGACTATGAATAATTTAGCTAAATATTTGTTGTTAATTATCTTTTTCTTTGTTACCGCAAATTTGGCATTTGCCGCCGACCCCGGGCCGGACTCCGCTACATGCGCCGTATCCGTAACCGTTGCCTCAATTATAGAGTGGGAAGGCGCAAATTTTGCCGCCCTTGCTCCAGCCAATATAACTTCTCAAGCCAGCGCACCTACGGACAGCGAAACGTACACATTATGGACAAACTGCAACGTAACGCTTACCGCTACGAATACAGACTTAGCAGAACTAACGCACAGCAGAGATGGCGGCGCTATGGAAGACACGCTTGTTACAAAATATAAAATAGCGTTTGATGGCGATGGAGCTACGGCAACCGGCGGCACTGATAGTGCAGACTGGATACTTTACAGCAGTTTTTTGAGCCCGGCTCTGGAAATAACACATTTTAATACCGATGGTGCCGTTGAGGTAACGCTGTATGTACAGGCAACTAACGACAGCGACAATGTAGCGGATACCGGTCTTTATGAAGCAGTGCAAACTATTACAGCGACCTGGGCAAGCGATAACTAACTGGAATGATTAAGTGTAGCAACTAAATATATCCATTAAGAAAGAAAACTATGAAAAGGAATTCGAGTACACACGGTTTTGGAGGAATGGCAGGGTTGGCAGCCCTGTTCTTTTTTATTTTACAGAACATCAGTTTTGCCGGAGTAGCGGTAAGCCCATTGCAGCAGGTAGTCGATGTCAAGCCCGGCAAAAAAGCAACTTTCTCTATCACACTGACAAATAACAAACGAAATTCTCAAACTTCACCATGTCCGATTAAAATGGAAGTGCTTGATTTTGCAGTTTCTGATACCGGGCAGCTTTCTTTTGGTCAGGAATACAAAAATTCTCGTTCCGCTGCGGAATGGATAAAATTTCCTGAAAATGAATTTGTCCTTGCGCCAGGCGAATCTAAAGAAATGACGGCAACAGTAACAGCGCCAATAGATGCCGATGGCGATTATTGGGCCGCGGTTATGGTAAATCTGGGTGAATCCAAAAAAGGCGAAAAAGGCGTACAGGTCAATCTGCGAACGGCATCGGGCGTATTCATCCGCGTATCACGAAGAAGTTATACCGAACGCGGAAGCGTTGTTGATACGAATATTGTTATGCCGGACTTTAATGCAGCCGGCGATTCCTCCAAAAAGGATATGTCAGAGCAGGAGCTTTATGAGCTTAAACAAAAGCAGACGCTGAAGGTTGAGGCGAAACTAAAAAATGACGGATTGATAGCTATTTTGGCCAGAGGAAAGGCTTCTGTTTATACAGACGACTGGCGCAGAGTAGCGACCATTCCATTACACGCGAGCCGCAGACAGGTATTGCCGGGCGATAGCCGCTGGTTCACCGGCGTAATGGCGCAACCGCTGCCGGCGGGAAAATACAACCTCCGAGTATTCTTTGCTTCCGACTCAACGTACAAACGCAAAATGACTAAAGATGTGGAACTTTTAATATGCGAAAACCTGGCGAAGGTATGGGCGAAAAATTTTGTAAGCAACGATGCGCCGTCGCTGAAGTTTGAACCGCAGCAAATCGAATTGAAATTAAACCCCGGACGCACGACAGCTTCTACATTTCAGGTTGCCAATCAGAGCTTAAGCACTATCGTTGCCGATTGCCGAATCGAGAATGGCGGCTCGAATAATAATTGGCTCGAGTTAAGGACAACAGATTTTACGCTCGCTCCGAATGGTCAGCATTCAATAACCTGCATAGCCAAAGTGCCGTCCGACGCTAAGCCGGGAAAATATGAATGGAATATTCTCGTTGAAATGGAGCAATCAGGTTTGGCAGGCCAGGGGCGGAATAATGTCAAACCGTACAAAATCCCGGTTTCCGTGATGATAGATGAAAATGCTCGTGTTATAAAAAATAAATAAGAGTTACTATGATGTTATCAACAACCAGATACCTCCGATGCAAAACCGCGGCAACGATGCTGCTGGCATTGCTGTTTGGGGCATTCGGCTGCCCTGCCGCTGCGAGCGAATCCAGCGTCGGCATCGCAGGGTCTGATGAAAACATAACGGTCAAAAACGTGTGGGTAGATGTGCCGATTAGCCAGATTTTTCGCGACATATCCATTGAGAGCAACGTCATCATAGCTACCTGTCCTCATGTATCCGATGCGCTTGTTTCGCTTGATGCCGGTCAGGGAAAGCCGTTAGATGAGTGTCTCAAAGAACTAATCGCCGGTCAGGGACTTTTTATTTATCAAAAAAACAAGAGATTCTACCTTGTCGTCTGTGGCGACCCGGAATGCCCCAGTACGGTTGAGACCGTAACATCTGACAGAATTTACTTAAAATACATAACGGCAAAGCATCTTCGGGGCTCACTTCCAAAATCTCTCCAGCAGTATGTAACCAGCGGAGACAGAGATACCGAAGTTTTAGTCTATGCCGTGCCGGGCATTACAAAACATATTACGGAAATCGTTGACAAGCTGGATATTCCGCAGGAACAGGTTATGCTGGAAGTGCTTGTCGTGGACCTTTGGGACAGCAACAGCGACGAATTTGGATTAGACTGGAGTATTTTAGGCCCTCACACGGCGTTCAGTATGGCCGACGGAGTTGGTGGTTTTACAGGGACGGCAAGTTACGCCAGCGTAGCGGCGAGCAATTTAACCCAATTAGGCCTGACTCTTCGCGCACTTGTCTCCGAGAAACGGGCAAGCATAAGGTCAAGACCCAGAGTAGCCACCATCAATGGCGAAAAAGCTACAGTGGATATATCTTTAGATGAGTATTTTACGATAGCTACCGACCTTTATGGCACTTCTTTGCGGACAGAGCTTGAAGTGATTAAATCAGGCGTGCTTCTTGAAATGACACCGCATATAGGAGATGACGGCAATATTACTATTGACGTTCTTACCGAAGTAAGCGATGTGGCATCAAGGAAAAACTCATCCGGCGGCGGTACATCCGCCAATAGCGACCTCCCTGTAATCCGTCGCCGCAAAGCTGATACGCTCGTCAGAGTAAAGGAAGGCGACGCGATTGTCATAGGAGGACTTATTGAGACACAGGAAACCACCGACCACAGACGCGTTCCTTTAGCCGGCGACATTCCCGTTATAGGCGGTCTTTTCAAAAGTAAAGAAGATCTTACAACGAAAAAAGAAGTAATGATATTTATTACTCCCCAAATAATGAGAGAAGGACAGATTGTCGCTTCCGACCGCCACACGCTGATTAATGAAGCCGAAGAAGTTTCCAAATTACGCACTGTTACGCCGGACAAGCGGTATGCGGAGGAAAATAAACGCGCCGCGGAGGATGAAGTAAAATCTCTGAACGAAATAGTTAATATGCTTGATAACCAAAAGCAGTCGAGCGATATCTCGCACGAAATTAATGCTGCAAAATTATCCGGCGATGTCAACCCAAAAGAAATAGATGATGAACGCAAAATATTGGAAGATGTAATCGCCCTGCTCGATGTGAAAGATGAACAGACTTATCCCGTAACCGCAACGCCTGAAAACAGCGATAAAGCCTCATTAGGAGTTATCGGCAAGTGAAATCGATTATAAACTATATTATGTTCACGATATTTGTGCTGACTGTTCAGCCGATTTTTGTGTGCGCAACAGACGATGACGGCAGATGGTGGGATGCTGATTTCGATGGAATCTCGCTATCGCCTATTGCCGGCCAGGGTCAAACACAGGAAGGTTCTGATACCGTTATCTTATATATAAGCGGAGATTCGGTAATTTCCGCTGACAATACCGTTAATGGGCCGGCAGAATTAAAAAACGCAACTGACAGCCTTATTACGAAATACAAACTCGAATTTGACGGCGATGGAAGCAGCAATACCGGAGCGGCCAACACAGCCTACGCGGAATATGATTCTTTTCTGTCAACTCCGATAGAAATTAGACACGCGATCGGCGATGATGATGTGCAAATAACGCTTTGGGTTGAAGCGAGCAATAAACCTGATAACGCGGCAGATTCCGGCGTATATAACGCTACACAAACTCTTACAGTGTCCTGGTGAATCCAAAATGAAAACAAATGCCGATAAAATTGTTTTAGAAGAAGCCGAGCGTACTTCGCATCTTGAAGAACTGCTCCTTGACCTGGAAAGACCCGAAGTCGCCGCTGAATTGCAGAAGTTTGTTGATGATACGGAACAGGACGAAGAAGGAATAGAGCTTAACCAAATCGTCAGGAACAGCAAAGTGCTTTTGGATATTATAACTGAACAGGCCAGAGCCAGACTTATTTGGCAAATTGTTGCCGGGTGTTTTCTGGTATTTGCTGTTGCGACTTCTTTTATCTGCCTCGGCCTCTATATGAATCGCGGCAATCAGATAGAAAAATTTGGTCTGGCAGAAGCGAATATTCAGAGAGCAGGCAATGATATTAAGCAGGCTGAACAAAAAATTAGAACCCTTCAAGGCCAGTTGGCTGATTCCAAAGCTGAACTAAAGAACGCTCAAAACCTGCTCGATGGCTCAAATGCAGATGTAAAAAACCTGCAAAATCAACTGGCTGATACCGCACAACGCCTCAAAGCTCTGCAAAACAGTAATGCCGAGGCGGTAAAGCAGCTTAACGAACGGCTGCAAAAACTCTCGACCTCTCGAAAATAACCGCCGGCGTTATGGGCGGTTTTTCAGCAAATACAAAACAAAACAATCCGCACAACTCCTTATCTTTCAATGAATTATGATTCTCTGCAAATTGTAATCCTAAAATTTAGTGGCAATTTGTCCGCTTAACGGAGATAATGGCGTAAGCCTGTGTAAGAGGGTTTTGTTATGAAAATATCGAATAACGATAGAATCAGCATTGTGGATGTGAAGGATTTTGAGGAGCTGGCCTCAAGGGCTTTGGATATTTTTGCCGAGTCGGCAAAAAATGCCGTAGATGAAAAAAATATTTTCCGCGTTGCTATTTCAGGCGGAAAAACTCCGCGAAGATTTTACGAACTGCTCGGTGCAACCGCAGACAAATCAGACCTGCCCTGGGATAAAACCGAATTATTCTGGGTTGACGAGCGATGCGTAGCTCCGCAGTCGAAGGACAGCAATTACAAACTTGCGAATGAAACATTTTTGAAAAAAATTCCGATTTCTCCCAAAAATATTCATCGGATAATGGGCGAAACCAAAGATTATAATCAGGCTGTCGAGGATTATGACAGAACTCTGCGAAAAACTTTCAATCTCTCGCCCGGCCAGTTTCCGCAGTTCGATCTGATGGTTCTTGGAATGGGGCCTGACGGCCACATCGGCTCGCTTCTCCCAAATTCTTATGCCCTGTTCGACACGGTTGATTTGGTAACGGTCGTTTATCAGTTGGAAGGCGGCCTGAATCGTATTACGCTAACTCATCCGGTAATATGCGCCGCAAAGCAACTGCTTGTTATGGTGTCAGGCGCGGAGAAGGCTTCGATTGTTCGCGATGTGCTGCTCGGCAAGCCTGATGAAGTGAAATATCCCGTTCATACCCTCTGGCCGATACTCGAAAAGGTCGTATGGGTTATCGACAGCGACGCGGCAAAACTGCTTTGAAGAGACTTCAGAAATCAGACATCAGATTTAAACTGATAGCTGACATCTGAAGTCTGACATCTTACTGCGGTATTATCAATCTTATGCCCGGCCTGATTGCATTCGGCCCCTTTGGGAACTGCTCCTTATTCGCCTCATAAATCCTCTTCCACCCGCTGAAGTTATTATAATATATTTTTGAAATATCGCTTAACGTCTGTCCCTGCGTAACAATATGAACTCTGCCTACTTCAACGACAGGGGATTTTTCTTCGGATTTTGCCGGGACATAAACCTGCGGTTTGACCGCCGAACCGCCAACAGGCTTAACTTCCGCCGTTTGATTCTGCTGTTCAATTTTTATCAGAGGCCGATGGATTACCTCCTGCCGAGTGCAGAACCAGACTATGCCCACTATGCACA
>MHXU01000074.1 GCA_001824555.1 Planctomycetes bacterium GWC2_45_44 | reverse complement strand
CTGCAGGTTGCCAGCACCGCTGGATGTTCGACGCGGGTGGTAACGATTTTTTTCTTTTCGGGATACGCGGCCAAAACGCCTTTTATCGCAGCGTTGTCGCTTTCAGTGCCACCTGATGTAAAAATTATTTCGGAGCTATCACAGCCGAGCAAAGCAGCGAGCGATTCTCTGCTGTGCCTGATGTGCTTTTCGACCTGTCCGCCAAAAGTGTGCATACTCGAAGGATTGCCGTATAAATCTTTAAAAAACGGGAGCATTGCATCGACGACTTCATCGGCGACTTTTGTTGTTGCGTTATTGTCAAAATAAATTATTTGCGACATTTTGCTTATCCTATATTTTGTTCTTCTACAATTATGTCCGTACTTACAAATTCTTTCAGCCGAGCTTCGACGACATCTTTCAGCGTAAATTCCGCGGTTCTGCAATGCGAACACATTCCGCGAAATGCGACGATGACCTTACTGCCTTCAACATCAACGAGTTCGACGTCTCCGCCGTGTGATTTTAGCAGCGGGCGAATCTGCTCGTTTATCGTATGCTGAATAAGCTCTATCTTCTGTATATTAGTCAGCTTTTTAGGGTGCGAGAGCGATTCCGGTTGTTTTGTTTTTTTGCCGCGGACTTTTTCGATGATTTGTTCTATTTCGCCTCTGCATGAGCCGCAGCCGCCGCCGGCCTTGCAGTAATTGGTTACCTGTTCGACGGTGTCGAGGCTGTTTTCAAGAACAACCTTTTCGATTTCCTTATCGGTTACGCCGAAACAGGTGCAGACAATTTTACCTTCGATTTTTTTGGTCTGTTTGCCTTTTGAGCCGTGATAGTTCGCAATCGCTTTCTGCAAAGCCTCCATACCCATAACCGAGCAGTGCATTTTTTGTTCCGGCAAACCGCCGAGTTTGTCAACAATATCCTTGTTGGTTACCTTCTCGGCCTGTTCGATAGTAAGACCTTTAATCATTTCGGTCATTATCGAAGCTGACGCGATTGCGCTTGCGCAGCCGAACGTTTTAAATTTAGCGTCGGCAATTCTGCCGTCCTTGCCGAGTTTAAAGGTCAGTTTGAGCGCATCCCCGCAGGCGAGAGACCCTTCTTCGCCGATGCCGTCGGGGTTTTCTATTTCGCCGGCATTTACAGGGTGAAGAAAATATTCCATCACTTTTTCGTTATAGTCCCACATATTGTTAGTCCTTAGTTTAAACTTAAAATGTCCACCTCACAGTGAACCGTTTTTTTTCCCGACTGAAACACGAACGAATTTGCTCTCTTATCCTTTCGGTATAACTGCGAGCATTCTGTCCAATGCCGTTCGAGCTTTGTCGGCGATTTCCTTCGGCACGGTGATTACAAATTTTTCATCTTCGAGCGAAAATAGAATCTTTTCCAGCGTAATTTTCTTCATATTGGGACAAATAAATTTTTCATTCGCGGTGTAGAAAAACTTCCCTGGATTTTGTTTTTTCAATGTATGAATAATTCCTATTTCTGTCGCGATAATAAATTCCTTACTGTCGCTTTGTTTTGCGTATTTAAGCATTTGGCCGGTGCTTAAAAGAACGTCGGCACAATCGCGAACGGCCTTTGGACATTCCGGATGCGCCAGCGTAATCGCATCAGGATGCTCTTTTTGCGTTCTCCTGACATCGTCATCGGTGGCGAAAATATGCGTCGGGCAATAGCCCGGCCAGAGAATCATATCCCTGCCTGTCCGGTCTTTTACGACCTGACCTAAATTTCTGTCCGGCACAAAAATTATTTCCCTGTCCGGCTCGATTGAATTTACAACATCAACCGCGTTTGAACTTGTACAGCAATAATCGCTTAACGCTTTTACCTCGGCTGTAGTGTTGACATAACAGACGACAACCGCGTCGGAATGTTTTTTCTTCAAATCGGCAAGCTGCTCGGCGTTGAGCATATCGGCCATCGGGCAGGCGGCCATTTTATCCGGCAGCAGGACTTTTTTCCGCGGCGAAAGAATCGCGGCTGTTTCTGCCATAAATTTTACGCCGCAGAAAACTATAATATCCGCATCGCAATCGGCGGCCTTTCTGCTCAGTTCCAGAGAATCGCCGCAGAAATCAGCAATATCCTGGACTTCGCCTATTTGATAGTTATGCGCCAATATAACAGCGTTTTTATTTTTTCTAAGAGTATTTATTTTTTCTACAATACTATTCATTCTACCCTATCTATTTTTTTATGACCGCTCCATTACTGTCGCGGCTATGAAAACCCTATACCCTATTTCGTTTTTCTTTCTTTGTAAATCAATTGCGGGTTAGCCATATTGACGATAACGCCGGCGGGTACGGATTCCTTAATCCAGACGTTTCCGCCGATGATTGCGCCTTTGCCGATTACGATGTCGCCGAGTATGGTGGCAGCGGCGTAAATCGTAACGTCGTCTTCGATTGTCGGATGTCTTTTTACGCCGCGAAGACTCTGGCCTTTTGCCGGGGCAAGAGCGCCGAGCGTAACGCCCTGATACATTTTGACGTTATTTCCGATTACAGCGGTTTCGCCGACGACGATTCCCGTGCCGTGGTCGATGAAAAATCTTTCGCCGATTTTCGCGCCGGGGTTAATGTCGATGCCGGTTTCGTGGTGCGCCCATTCGGACATAATTCTCGGAATCAGAGGCACATTTTTCAGATATAATTCGTGAGCGATTCGATGCGTTGTTATCGCACGCAGGCCGGGATAACTCAAAACAATTTCCTCAAGACTGCTCGCCGCGGGGTCGCCGTCGAATGCCGCCTGGATATCTGTTTTGAGGAGTTTCCTGATTTTGGGCAACCGGCTCAACATATATCCGGTAACTTCTTTGGCCATAACGGAACAACTATCGCAATTACAGTTTTCAAGTCTGCACTGATGACGCAACGCTCGTTCAATCTGCTCGGTGAGTCCGCTTTGAATCTGCGAAACAATATCGCCGACGACATAACCGACATTCGAGCTGGTTATGTCCTTCGCTCCGGTGTAGCCGGGGAAAACAACCTCTCGCAGCAATTCGAGAATATCGATAATTTTATCCCGCAGGGGAAGATTTTTTGTGTCGATAAAATTTATGCCCGCATCGCCGTGGTAAGTTTCAACAATGTCTTTTATTATCTTGTTTATATTGCTATTTTCCATTTTACAATCCTTTACTCGAACAATTCGGTAGAGATATACCTCTCGCCGGTATCACAAATAATCGTTACAATTGTTTTTCCTTTATTTTCCGTTCTTTTTGAAAGCGCAACGGCGGCGAAAACATTTGCGCCGGAACTTATACCTGCCAAAATGCCTTCCTTCGCGGCAAGCTGTCTGGCCATCTCGATTGCGTCGTCATTTTTGACGCAGATAATTTCATCTATTACGTTCCTGTCCAAAACCTTCGGCACAAAACCCGCGCCGATGCCCTGAATTTTATGCGAGCCGGGCTGACCGCCGCTAAGCACCGCTGAATCGGCAGGCTCGACAGCGACAATCTTAACAGAAGGGTTACGCTTCTTCAAAACCTGTCCGACACCTGTAATTGTACCGCCAGTTCCGACACCGGCAACAAATATATCAACTTTGCCGTCGGTATCACGCCAGATTTCCTCGGCAGTCGTCCGCCTGTGAATTTCAGGATTTGCGGGGTTGTCAAACTGCTGGAGCATAATCATATTTCCGGTATTGCTGATAAGCTCCTTGGCCTTTGCGACCGCCCCGCTCATACCGGCGGACGCGGGCGTAAGGACAATCTCGGCGCCAAAAGCCTTGAGCAGCTTTCGCCTTTCAACGCTCATCGACTCGGGCATAACGAGTATCAGCTTATACCCCTTCACGGCACATACAAACGCAAGGCCTATGCCGGTGTTACCGCTGGTCGGCTCGACAAGAACCGTATCCTGCCGAATCTTATCAGCAATTTCGGCGGCTTCTATCATAGCCAGACCAATTCGGTCTTTGACGCTGCCGCAGGGGTTGAAAAATTCCAGCTTGGCGAGTATCTCCGCCTCGCCGACATTTAATTTATTTATTCTAACCAAAGGAGTATTGCCAACAGTCTGTATCACATTGTCATATATCTTTGCCATAAAATTCCCATTCTAATCTTTTTCTCTGTCCCTTTGCCTGTCCGCCATAGCTTCAGCGACGGCGGATGCCTCTGTGCCTATTTATATCTGATAGTTCATTCTTTCTTTTTCGGTCATTTTTACTAAATCCTGCAAAGTCTGATTCTCAAGTACGCCCAGCATGGCATCGTTCATCTGCTTCCAGAGTTTTCTGGTTATGCAATCTGAACTGTTTTCGCATACTTCCTGATTGTCAACGCATTCTACTGTAAGCGTCTGGCCTTCGAGAACCGTAAAAATTTCGCTCAATTTTATTTCCGCAGGGTCGCGCGCAAGGACATATCCGCCATGAGGCCCCCTTACACTGCGAACCAAACCTGCCGATTTTATTATCGCGACAAGCTGTTCGAGATACTTGTTGGATATCTTCTGCCTGTCGGCAATAACCTTTATCTGCATCGGCTCTGCGCCATAAGCACAGGCCAATTCAAGAATCGCCCGCATACCATACCGCGTTCTGGTCGAAATTTTCATTTTTTTCAAAAACTCCTATATTCCTACTGATTTAGTAGTATTCTATATATCATACGGGTTTTTGTCAAATAATGTGCGAAAAAATTCTCGTTCCTTACCTCTTTTTTGATTCTTGACATAATTCTCTATCTGCAATAGAATTATGCCATATTTTATGGGACTAAATATGCCAAACAAACCTAAAAAACCATCGTTGGAACATCTTGTCCGCCTAACCGATGAGACCGGCCTTATTCAGCACGCCAAATTTATTATTCCCGACCGATTCAACGGCTACTGCACCGATGACAATGCCAGAGCGGCGATTGTTATGGTAAAATATCTCAAAAAATATCCTGCCGAGCCGCGGGCGGTTAAATTATTCGAGATTTATTTGTCTTTTCTGTATCACGCGCTTAAGGCCGACAAAACGGTTCACAATTTTATGGATTACAACAGGAAATGGAGAGCTGACGACGAGCCGGGCGATTCGCTTGGCAGAGCTATCTGGGCTTTCGGGGCGATCATCGCATCGCCGCCCGATACCGCGTATGTACCGGTCGTAAAAGAATTTTTCGAAGATTCCTCGAATCATATCCCCCAAATGTCGCCGCGAGGAATGGGCTATTCAATGCTCGGCCAGGCCGAGTACCTCAAGCAGTTCCCGGACGCGAAAGAAGCGAAGGAGCTTTTGGCTTTCGCTGCTGACAGAATCGTTGAACTTTGCAAAAAACATTCAAACGCCGATTGGAATTGGTTTGAAAATATACTTTCTTACGATAATGCCATTGTACCTGCCGCCCTTTTCGCGGCTGGCAATGTTTTGAATGAGAAAAAATATACATCTGCCGCGCAGAGTCTTTGCAAATTTTTATTGGATAATACTTACAACGGCAGACATTTTAGCTTCATTGGCGCCGTCGGCTGGTATCCGAAGGGAAAAGCCCGTGCGCAATTTGACCAGCAGCCGATTGAGGTGGCAAGCACTGTGCTGATGCTGAAATTAGCTTATGAAGCAACCGGCGACAAGGAGTATTTAAACCTGCAAACAAAAGCATTCGACTGGTTCTTCGGCGAAAACGATTTGCGAATGGCTGTGTATGATGTTAAGACAAACGGCTGCTGCGACGGAATCGGCGACGGCGGAG
>MHXU01000073.1 GCA_001824555.1 Planctomycetes bacterium GWC2_45_44 | reverse complement strand
TGGATTACACAAAGCACACCGGCATCGGCAGGCAGCAGCTTACCTGCACGTTGAGTACGGACTACTTTGAAAATTATCTCGCACCGGCCAGGACGTTTCTGCTCGAAGCCGAGGCTCGGCAGTTTCAGTCTCACGGCATCGGCGCTCATCTAAGTCCAAAAGAGATATTGGTTATAAGCTCCGACGGCCCGATTAAAAACAGTTTCCGATTTCCCGATGAATGCGTAAGACATAAAGTAGTTGACCTCATCGGCGACCTTAGTCTTGTCGGCAGAAAAATTTTCGGCAGGATTGTAGCGTACAAAAGCGGCCACAATCTGAATCAGAAACTTGCCGCCAAACTTTTAGAAATGGCCGAGCAGCGCGACAGAATAAGCAAATCGGGAACAGACGCGCTGCTTGACATTCGCAGAATTCAGAAGATTCTGCCGCATCGCTATCCGTTTCTGCTGGTTGACAAGGTAATCGAAATTGACGGCGACAAATCCATCAAAGGAATAAAAAATGTTACGTTCAACGAGTTGTTTTTTCAGGGACATTTTCCCGGCACGCCGATAATGCCGGGCGTGCTGATTCTTGAGGCGATGGCACAGGTGTCAGGCCTGCTCTTTGCCCAAAAGCTGGAGCTTACAGGCAAACTTGCCGTTCTGCTCGGAATGGACGCGGTTAAAATCAGAAAGGCCGTCGTGCCGGGCGACCAGCTTGTGCTTACGGCGGAAACGGTCAGAGTAAGAAGCAAAACGGCGATTTGCAAATGTCAGGCGTTGGTATCGGGCATTTTGGCGGCCGAAGCACAAATAATGTTTATGCTCGTTGACGACGACGCAGTGTAAGAAAATCAAAAATAAAATATGAAATATAAAAAATGCAGAGTCCGCCTGCGGCGGAAGAAATACTATTTTCAGGAAAAAGAATAATGAGTAAGATACATTCGACAGCGGTAGTAGAATCGAGCGCAAAAATCGGCAATGATGTTGTAATCGGACCAAACTGTTTTATAGACGAAGACGCGCAAATCGGCGATGGCTGTATTCTCGATGCCAACGTCGTAATCGGCAAGGGCGTAAAGGTCGGCACAATGAATGTTTTCTATCCGAACTGCGTAATCGGCAGAAATCCGCAAATGCTCGGCGCAAGGCCGGACACAAAATGCGGCGGACTTGAAATCGGAAATAACAATATGATTCGCGAATTTGTTACGATTCATCCGAGCATTTACCACGATGCCTCAACGACGGTCGGAAATAATAATTTAATTATGGTCAGCGCACACATCGGACACGACTGTATCGTTGAAGATAAGGTCGTGTTGAGCAATAATACACAAATCAGCGGACACTGCAAAATCGAAACAGGAGCCTGGTTGAGCGGCACCGTGCAGATACATCAGTTCACCACGGTCGGCAAATGGTCTTATGCCGCCGCGTTTTCCGGTCTCAATCACGATGTTCCGCCTTTCGTGATTGTAAGCGGCCACTATCCGCCGGAGGTAAGGGGCATAAACGAAAGAGGCCTCAACCGCGCAGGTCTGAACGAACAGCAGCAGGCCGCTATAATGAAAGCTTACAAAACGCTGTTCAGAACAAAAACCCCTCTGCTGAAAAACGTGCAGGCTCTTATTGAAGAGCCTGGCATTGATGAAAACGTCAGGGCAATGTGCCAGGCGATTCTCAATAGCAACAAACAAAGATTCGGCAGATTTCTTGAAGCGTCAAGAAGAAAAGAATAGAAAATGTCCCAGCAAATCAAGCAGCTTCGCACAGCGGTCATCGGCGCCGGCAAAATGGGAAATATCCACGCAAAGGTTCTGCATAAACTCCCGCAGAGCAAACTCGTCGCGATAGCCGATGTTCAGCAGGAAAAGGGCAAAAAGCTCGCCAAAGAATATAAATGCGAATATTTTTCTGATGTCAGGGACCTGGTCGGCAAAGTTGACGCTGTAACAATTTCCGCCCCGACAAAAAGTCATCTTGCTCTGGCGGAAGTTTTAATCAGCAATAAAATTCCCGTGCTTATAGAAAAGCCTCTTGCCGCCAGTTCGGAAGAAGGACGAAAAATCGTCGCTCTGGCAAAAGAGCATAACACAATCGTTGCCGTCGGACATTCCGAACGGTGCAATCCGGTTGTCCAGGCGATGCAGCGTCTAAAGATTGAAGCAAAATTTATCGAAGCGACGCGAATAAGCCCGTATTCATTTCGCTCCACGGACATCGGCGTCGTCCTGGATATGATGATTCACGATATTGACATTATCCTTGCGCTGGCTCAAAGCAAAATCGTCAAAGTCGATGCCACCGGCGTGAATGTAATCGGCGACTATGAAGACATCTGCAACGCGAGAATTGTTTTCGCCAGCGGCTGCATAGCCAACATAACCGCATCGAGGCTCGCTCTCAAAACCGTTCGCAAAATAAGAGTGTTCAGCAGGCAGGCGTATTTGAGTCTTGATTTTTTCAAAAAAGAGGGAGTTGTTATCAAGGCGGACGGCAACATTGACGCTGTAAAATGGGTTAAGGAAAAACAGGCACAGGGCGATTTCGATTTTACCGGCGTTAACTGGCCTGATTTGCTGCACATCGAGCAGCTTGATATTGACGACAGAGAACCGCTGCGGGTTGAGCAGGAATCGTTTTTAAATTCCATTCTCGATAGTTCGCTTCGGCCTGAAGTAACAGCCGAGGAAGGCCTCGCCGCTCTCGAATGCGCAGAGGCGATTTTAAAAGCAATCAAAGAACATCCCTGGGATTAGCCCAAACTGCGGAATCCGGGCTATACCCGCCGGTACTATTTCACCTTATCGAGATCCAGCTTTTTGTCTATTTTTTTAGTCTCTTTGACTTTTTTCTTAGGCACTTCGACCTGTATGCCGAGTTTGCCTAATTCGCTGGCGATTTCCGGCTGGTTCGGGTTAAGCTCAAACGCTCTGCGGAGATATGTCTCTGCGTTGGCGTTGTCTTTTTTGAGCAGATAATAATAGGCAAGCTGTTTATTTATCACCACAGAATTTGGGGCAAGATTATGAGCCTGTTTAAAGCAGGTAAGGGCGTACTCGTCGAGTCCTCTTTCCTGAAACGCTCTGCCCAGAATGAGCGAATGCTTTGCGCTGATGCCGGCCTGATTGATATACATCTCGGCGATTGCCTCGGCTTTTGCCGCGTCGTCTCTGTCCTTAAGCACTTTAACTACCGATGCCTGCGCCTCGTGATGCATCGGGTCGAAAGCGAGCGTTTTGTTGTACTCCCACTCGGCCTTATCCCACAGTCCTTCGGAATGATAGATTTTGCCGAGTGCATAGTGAGCTTTGGGGTTTTCGTACTTACGGTCAAGGCTTTTGAGCAGTTTCGCCTTTTGCTTATCGGTTGTGCCGGTAAGCTGCTTGTCATTAACTTTTTCGCCGTACATTGTTTTTTGTCTGTTTGAGGTACAGCCGGATGTAAGCGTAATCAGCGCAAAAACCACCAACAGGATTTTAGATCCTCTTGTCATAGTTCAATCCTTTCCATTCTGTTCGTCCTGACCTATAGTATGACACAAGAATAGCGTTTTTCAAGCTAAAAAACAATAATCAGTCATACTTGGGCGAACACATAGGTTCGCCCCTACTATTTACACATCAAGATTCTGCACTTCCAGTGCGTGTTCCTGTATATAGTTTCGGCGTTTTTCGACGTCGTCCCCCATTAAAATACTAAAAAGTCTGTCTGCTTCGCCCGCATCGTCGAGAGTTACCTTCAAAAGTGTCCTTTTGGCAGGGTCCATAGTCGTATCCCAGAGCTGCTCGGCGTTCATCTCGCCCAAACCTTTGAATCGCTTTATTTCGATACCCCTGCCGCCAATTTGCTTAACACCGGCAAAAACCTGGTCAAGTGAGGCAATTTCAAACTCTTCAGCCTCATTAACCAGCTTAAACTTTGTGGGCATAGCTTCTCCAGAAACTTTCCGCTCGGCTTTCAGGAGAAAATCCTTAAAATCCAGCCCGAATTTGTCTTTCAGCTTGGCGTTAATTTCATTCGCTCTGCCGACTTCGTGCAATTCCTCGGCTGAACCTTTCTCGATTTGGTCGTTCAGTTCCTCGGCAGCAGCCTCGATTTGCGACTTTTTCTTCGCAAACTCGGCTCTTGCATAATAAAATTCGTTCTGCCCGTTTTGCCTGACAAGATACTCCGGCAATTTGCTGCCGTCATACTGCGTCAAAACAAAATTCTTAAACGCTATTCCCCTGCGTTCAAGCACGGATATATTACGTTCGAGGTCGCCGAGAAGTTTGACCATTTCCTTCAGCTCGGCCTCGGCAAGAATTCTGTCTTTGCCCGCCTCACTGATTATCAGCGTTGTTCCTTCAATACCCCTGGAGACCATACGCTTGCGCATATCCTGTTCAGTAAGAATATATTCGGGTTTTTTCTTGCCCTTGATGGCAAGTTCATAAAGCGGCGGTTGAGCGATATAAATCGACTCGTGTTCAAAAAGCTCCGGCATTTGCCTGAAAAGAAAAGTCAAAAGCAGCGTTCTGATGTGCGCGCCGTCAACATCGGCATCGGTCATAAGAACAAGCTTGCCATATCTGCATTTGCTGAAATCAAAATCATCTGTGCCGATGCCCGTTCCCAATGCGCTGATGAGCGTGCGTATTTCCTCGTGGCCGAGCATTTTGTCGAGTCTTGCCTTTTCGACGTTAAGAATTTTACCGCGCAGGGGCAGTATCGCCTGAATTTCTCTGTTCCTGCCGCCCTTTGCGCTTCCGCCCGCCGAATCACCCTCAACAAGAAACAGTTCCGTCTCTGAAATTTCCTTGCTGGAGCAGTCCCACAATTTGCCCGGCAGCGACCCGCCGCCAAGAGCGCCTTTTCTGCGGGTAAGCTCTCGAGCTTTTCTCGCGGCCTCTCTCGCCGCTGCCGCCTGAATAGCTTTCGTGAGGACTTTCTTTGCCTGTCCCGGATTTTCTTCAAGATAATTGCCAAGCTGTTCGTTCACCGTTGTTTCGACAAAGCCGCCCATTTCGGGATTCGCAAGTCTTACTTTCGTCTGCGCCTCAAAATGCGGGTCTGGCAGTTTGACGGATATAACCGCTGTCAGGCCTTCCCGAACATCTTCGCCGGTCGGGGGCTGGCCGTTTTTGAGCAGGTTTTCTTTGCGGGCATAAGCATTCATCGTTCGGGTAAGGGCGGTTTTAAAGCCGCTCATATGCGTACCGCCGTCGATGTTTCTTATGTTGTTCGCAAAGGCCAATACGTTTTCGACGTAGCTGGTGTTATACTGCATCGCTATTTCGCAGGCCATTCCCGTTGTCGGGTCGTCTTTTTTGAAGTAGATTACCTCGGAATGCAACGACTCTTTGCCGTCGTTAAGATGTTTGACGAATTCTTTCAGGCCGTCTTCAAAATGGAAAACGTCTTTTCTGTTATTTCTGTCGTCCTGAAAAGTGATTTTAATGCCTGCGTTAAGATACGCCACTTCGCGTATTCTTTTTTGCAGCGTGTCGGAATCAAAGATGATATCGCCGAAAATTTCTTCATCGGGCAGAAATTTTATTATCGTTCCGCGTTTTGTCGAGTCGCCGACGCGCTGTGCCGGGCCTTGTGAATCTCCGCGCCGGCATTCAAAGTGCCAATGTCCGCCGTCGCGATGAATATCCGCTTCGAGCCATTCGCTAAGAGCGTTGACGACGCTTACGCCTACGCCATGCAGACCGCCGGAGACTTTATATGTATCGTGGTCGAACTTGCCGCCCGCGTGCAAAGTTGTCAAAACCACTTCCAACGCGCTTGTTCCGGTCTCTTTGTGCAGGTCAACGGGAATGCCGCTGCCGTTGTCTTCGACCGAGCAGCTTCCATCAACGTGAATGCGAACGATTATCGCATCGCATCTGCCGGCCAGGGCTTCATCGATAGAATTGTCCAACACTTCATAAACAAGGTGGTGCAGTCCGCCCTGCTGACGATTGCCGATATACATTTCCGGTCTTTTACGAACAGCGTCTAATCCGGACAGGATTTTAATGCTGCCGGCATCATAAGTATGAGCTTTTTCAGTCATTTTTTCTTTTTTCCGTTTCGCGATATTCAAAAACTATTTTGAACAGAGAAGTTTTATCTCTCTGATATTTGACGATGGGCATTGAGCCTGTATTTTTTCGATTATGTCGCCAAGCTGCATCTGCATCGCGAACATATATGGACCGGAAGCAACTTTTATTTTAAGCGTTCCTCTGACGAGCGATTCTATTTTGCAGTTTTGCGCCATTGTTTCGCCGACCGCGTCCGCGAAAGCCTGCGGCACGGTCGTATTTCGTTTCGCCGGCTTTGCGCACTTTTTGATAAACCGCTGAAACTCGCCGGCCAGCGTGGCAAACCGCACAGCCGCTGGACGCTGGCGTTTGATGGTTCTGTTCACTTTGGCAAGTAATGCATCTTCGTCCATTGCCATCGGTTAGCCTCGTTATGTCAAACTCACCGGCATAACAATATAAACATAATTGCTGCCGCTCTTAATAAGGCCTGGGCGGTCGGATTGGCCAAGATGCAGTTCAAAAGTATCTTCCCTGATGACTTTCAGAACATCTATAAGAAACTGCGGATTAAAACCTATTTCGATCGCCTCGCCTTTATAATCGACTTCCATCGCGATTTCAGAATCACCCATTTCCGGAGCCCGGCAGGTAAAGACCGCTGACTTTTTATCAAGAGCCAGTTTAATGCCCTTTGAATCTTCGTTCGTGAGCAATGCCGCTCTTCTAACCGCGCTCAATGTCGCCGCCGTATTCAATTGCAGTTTATTTTTGTAGTCTGTCGGAATGATATCCTCATACTTCGGGAAGTTGCCTTCAACAAGATTTGAGCTTATCACGGTATTGCCGCAGGCCAAAATTATTTTGTTATCCACAAACCGCACAGAAACTTTGTCTTTATCCGTCCCACTGACCCTGTCTAACAGAGCCATTGTTTTGGCCGGCACAATTATTTTTTCCGATTCGAGTTTCTTATCAGCATCAGCATGCAGGGCGAGCTTATACTTCGCTAATCTTCTGCCGTCTGTGCCGACGATAGTCAGCTTCTTGCCGATGGCTTCCCATAAAATACCGCTCAAAGCATAGCGAGTGTTTTCTTTCGCTGTCGCGAATAAGCAATGCTCAACGGCTTCCTGTAATTTAATCAGGTCGGCCTCAACGTGCGCCTCGCCTTCAAAGCCCGGAATTGCCGGATACTGGTCGGGCTGATGACCATAAACAGTGAACACGCTGTCCGCTCCGCGAATATGACAAGTGCCTTCCGCTGATTCAAGCTCCAGCACTTCATCGATGCTTTCGCGTACTATTGCTGCAAAGCGGTCGGCCGGAATAACCGCATCGCCCGCCTCGTCCACTTGAGCCTGCGCTATCAATGAAGTAATGCCTATCTCAAAATCCGTTGCGCTGATTGAAACGCCGTCTTTCTGCGCTGAAATTTTAAGACTCTGAAGTATCGGCTTGGTCGTCCGCGAAGGCACAACTGTCGTTACAAGCGCAAGCGCTTCTGATAATGCTGCCCGATTAAACTTTACTTTCATTTTCAGTCTCTCTTTACTTGGCTAAGGTTATCAACATTCCGTTTTATTAAAGACAAGTGAGTATATACCAAAAAAATAGTTTTAGCAAAGAGATTTAGCTATACTAATAAAGCTATTTTTAAGGGACACTAACCTCCCCTCCAAGTAGATTATTAGTATTAATATAGAAATATAAAGTAGTAGTAGTCTTATAGACGTGTATATTGTGAAATGATTGCAGGAGGTGAGTTTAAATAGTTATATTTAAAGGGGTTATGGTTAGTTGGATACCGCTGAAAATTGTGGATAACTACCAATAATGGGTGTGCGACGTTGGTTAACCCTCACAGGTGAGAGGCTTATGGCAGGCAGAGGTGGGGGGAGGGGCAAAAGCAGTAACAAAACTCACAGGCAAACTCACAGGTTTTGCACATAAGATTTCACAGGCAAAAGAGGGTTGGGGGAAAATTATTTTATAAGTTTTAAAACCATTCCGGCCGTTTTCAGAGGGCGTTCTAAGACGTGGCTTATGTACTCAAGCAGTAGATTTTGGGTTTGATTAATCGCGGCTTTGTCAGACAGCAGCTCCGCCGGGGTGTTTAGATGTTTGGCGATGTTATAGGTAATCGTCTTTCTGTCTATAAAAACACCTTCGCAATCTCGGCAGAGCAGGCCGTTAGCGGTCGAGCTAAAGAAAAAATCCTGCCAGTCATTAGTAAGCGGTCGTCTGCAATTTGAACAGCCGTTGCATATCGGCGTTGAACCCGTTTGCTCCAGAATGGAAAATTCAAAAATAGTCAGCCAATGCAGAATTTCAGCATCGGAACAATTTTCAAGTCGTTCAAGAAATGTCTTCGCGTCTTCAAATACAGCGGGATGAGGGTCGTGTTCTTTTGTGAATAAGTTTAAAAACTCCGCAGCCAAAAGTGAGCAGTTTAAGGCGAGCAATCGCTTACGAGTGTTTGTGCCGAAAAAAGTCGGGTTGAATTCTGTGAGCATTCCTAATTTATCTTCGTCTTTTAATGCAAAGACCATATCGCCGATGCCGCATAGCTGTATCGGACCGCCAAAGGAAGATTTTGGTTTTTTTGTTCCCTTGGCAATTAAACTCACTTTACCGTTTTGCTGTGTAAAGAATGTGAGTATTTGTGAACTGTCGGAATAATCCGTCGAACGAAGACAGATACCTTTATCTTTAATCAGCATAATTGCCTACCGCCCGCTAAAAACTTTGCCATAGCCGAATTCTTCGAGAATTTTATCTTCCGTTTTGTGCATTTTTGCCGCGTCCGCCGCGGTTAAATCGTCAAAGCCGAGCTGATGCAGTAATCCGTGCAGACAATAGAGTGCAATTTCCGCCTGGCCGCTGTGCTTTTTGATTTCTGCCTGTTTTTGTGCCAACTGGGCGTTAACAGCTATATCAAAAACTTTTTTATCGCTGTTGGAATCAGACAGGTCAAAACTAATAACGTCAGTGATTTTCTTTTTTTTGAGAAATTGATGATTAATGCTGATAATTTCCGCGTCATCGACAACTGCAAAATTTATTACAGCGTTTTTTATGCCGAATTTTATAGTCGTTTTTTTGATGATGTCGGCAAATTTTCTTCGACTGAAATCAATAACATCGCAGCGCACATCGAGATTGATTTTTATATCCGAAGAAATTTTTCTATTGGGATTGGGACTGTTCTTGTTCGTTTTCATTTGGTTCTTCGGAGAGTTCTGTCAGTTTTGGATATGCGATTCTGCCGTGGTGGTGAGCGGCCAGACTTTTGGCTAATGACGTTTCTATTCTGCTTAATTCGCCGAGCGTCAGTTCGCATTCGTCGAATTGGCCGTCCTGCAGGCGTTTCATTGCCATAGTATGGACGACACTCTCGATTTTGGTCGGCACAACTTCCGGCAAAGCGCGAACGGCGCCCTCGACGGTATCAGCCAGCATAATAATAGCAGCTTCTTTTGTCTGCGGTTTAGGGCCGGGGTATCTGAAATCCGCTTCAGCGGGCGGGGCGTTGTTGCTGTTGCTCTTTTTTCTCGCTTCTCCATAAAAATATTCAATAAGAGTTGTGCCGTGATGCGTTTCGATGAATTGCCTTATAATGGCCGGCAGCCTGTATTCTTTGGCCATTTCGATACCGTCCTTGACGTGGCCTGCGATTATCAACTGGCTCATCGCCGGCGACAGCGAATCGTGCCGGCTGGCAGTACCCATCTGGTTTTCAACAAAATATCTCGGCTTGCCGATTTTGCCGATGTCGTGATAATAAGCGCCGACCCGGCAGAGCAGGCCGTTTGCATCTATTGATTCGGCCGCGGCCTCGGCTATCGAACCGATTAAAAGACTATGACTGAATGTACCAGGCGCATCCATCGCGAGTTTTTTCAGCAGCGGCTGGTTGGCATCGCTGTAATCCAGCAGAGTCATACTCGTTGCTATTCTGAAAACCTTTTCTATCAGCGGTAAAATCGCCTGAATAACAACGCCGACGCAAATTACAACCGTTGCCATTTTACCGCAGAACGCCATCAGAGAGCCGGAAAAGCCTTTTTCAAAAAGCCCCGCCGCGAAGCAAATGATAAACACCGCCGCGCCCGCGAAAACGCCGACCTCCAGCAGTTTGATGCGCGTCCTTATTTCTTTCAGGAGAAAACAGCAGGTTGCGATGCCCGTGGTCATCGTGAGGAAAAGCGAAAAATCGGTTTCGTAATCGGCGGCGAAACAAATAAGCGCGACAAAAAGCACGCTCATTCCCAATGCGAACCGTTGGTCGTAAGCGATAACTAAAATTATCGCGCAGGTTATGGCACAAGCCATTGCCGGATAGACGCGATTTTCAAAAATCGCCAGCGAACAAAATCTTGCCGCCAGAAGAAGAACGCTGAATAAACCAGCCAGCGCAACGCCTCTTGTGTGGTTTTTGATTATTCGGTAGTGATAGTGATAAATATAAATCGCCATTGCCAGGCCGATAGCCGCCGATATTATTGTCGCGGCGATTATTTGAGGCACAGGCCGAAAACCAAACCAGTCCTGTCCCGCGCGCACGCTTATCAAAAAAGAGCTGAACGCGACAAAACACAGCAGTATCAGCAGCGAGCCGGGAATGCCGCTGTTGATAAATTCGCTCAACCTGGCAAACCGTTCCGCCGCGATGCCTTCGCGAACCTGTCTGCGCCGAGAACTTATTTTTTTGCTAAGTAAAGACATATAATTTAGTTAGTAGCCAATAGTCAGTATTCCGTACTCAATATAAAACAGCTCGCCGCAGGCGATTCCTCCTACTGGCTATTTACTATTGGCTACTGACTATTGCTTTTTTCTTCTTGGCTTCATAAGCCACAACGATATTCTGCACTAAATTGTGCCTTACGATATCCGTATCGTCAAGCCCGATTAGCGAAATTCCTTTTGTTCCAGCCAGTGTTTCCATCGCGTCGAGCATACCGCTTTTGGCGCCTCGTTCGAGGTCAACCTGCGTAATATCGCCGGTAATAATCATTTTCGAGCCTCTGCCCATTCGCGTAAGAAACATCAGCATTTGCGTCGGGCTTGTGTTCTGCGCCTCATCGCAAATTATACACGCTTCGTTCAGCGTTCTGCCCCGCATAAACGCCAGCGGAATTACTTCTATTATATCCATATCCGCCAATTTATGCATTTGCGAAAATTCCATCATATCTTCCAGGCTGTCGAACAGCGGCCGCAGATAGGGATTTACCTTTGCCTGCAAATCGCCCGGCAGAAAGCCGAGTTTTTCGCCGGCCTCGACGGCAGGGCGGGCAAGGACTATTTTTCTAATCTGTTTTTTCTTGAGCATCGAAACCGCTATCGCGACGGCAAGATATGTTTTGCCCGTGCCGGCCGGCCCCGTGCAGAAAGTCAAATCGTGATTGAGCATTGCCTCGATATATCGTCTCTGGCCGCGAGTAAATGCCTTTATGCTTTTTTTGGGCGAATAGACGCTGATAGCGAAACGGTCGTCCGGCTCGATACTCACCTCGACCTTGCTTATCAGTCCGACAACATCGTTGGCGTTGAGCTTGCCGAATTTTACGATATATTTCTGCATCAGGTCAAATACGACAACAGCTTTGTCAACGTCCTGCGTTTCGCCTTTGATAATGATTTCATTGTCTCTTGCCGAAATGACAACGCCGCAGCGGGCGCGGATAATCCGCAGATGTTCATCAGCGGAGCCGAAAAGCTCCAGCCGATGTTCGTTCGACTTTAATTGTATCGTCTGTTCCATAGCAACCCAAAAAATATCTCTGTGTCCTCTGTGTTCTCTGTGGCTATTTTAAAATGAAAAATAAATAAGCCAAAACACCCGTTGCCAGCGGCGAATCTATTATATCCAAAACACCGCCGAAGCCCGGCACGACATTCGAAGAATCCTTTTGCTCCGCTGCGCGTTTCAGCATTGATTCTGCCAAATCGCCGAGTTGACCCGCGAACGCGAAAACAATTCCGAACAATATCGCCTGCCAAATCGGCATTATATCAAACGCCCCCGCAAAGAGCGAGGATACAATCGCCGCCAGAATTACCGCGCCCAGCATTCCCTCCCAGGTTTTTTTTGGGCTGATAATCGGCGAAAATTTGTGCTTGCCGCATATTCTGCCGAGCGTGTAAGCTCCTATATCAGAACATTTTACGGTGAAGATGTACATTAAAAAAGCAATCGCCCCAAAATCCGTCCTGAAAGCCATAACGAATCCGCTCAACGCCCCCAGATACATTATCGTCAGCAGATTTGCGCCGATATTTGCGAATGCTCCCGCCGCGGCGAATTTAAATCCCTGCCAGAAAAATATCGCCAGCGTGCCGAGACAAATTGTAAATGTGAAAATTATTATTGCCGCCTGTAATTTATTTGGAAAGAATTGCGCCGCATACCAGCCGACAGCCAATAGAATAGAGCAGGGAATAGTAATTGGCAGAAAAACTTTCGCCCCGGCCGATTTTATTAATTTGGCAAGTTCGATATTCGCAGGTATCGCGATAAGCAGCAGAAACACAGCAAGAATCGTTCCCTGAATTTTGCAATCGGGTTTTTGCGCCGACAGTGAACCGTCAAGATGCCCGTCGAGCAAAATCAGCCCGACAAACATCGCCACCATCAGCGTCCCAAATATAAGTCTGTATTTCAACATAAAAATTGTATCGGCCATAAGGCCGATTCCTTCACTGATAACCGATAACTGATAACTGCGTTTCTATTTTTATATGGTCGCCGGCCGTATATCGCCCATTCGTCTTGAGCGTTTTGAAAAGGCGATTATCGCTTCGTCTATATCTTCTGCCTTGAAGTCCGGCCAGAGCGTCGGCGTAATAAAAAACTCCGCATAGGAAATCTGCCACAGCAGAAAATTGCTGATTCGCATCTCATTTGACGTTCTGATAACCAAATCCGGGTCGGGCAGCCCAGCCGTGTATAAACTATCGGCGAATGTCTGTTCGTCGATGTCGTTAGCCTTGAGTTTGCCGTCAGCGGATTTTTTGCACAGCTTTTTCACCGCATCGACAATTTCTTCTCTGCTGCCGTAGTTTAACGCCAGTGCCAAAATCATTCCCGTATGACCGGCAGACATCTCTACGGTTTTGTTCAATTCCCGAATCAGTTTCGGCGGCAGTTTTTCTGTTCTGCCGAGGTGAACAAGTCTAACATTGTGCTTGACCAGCGTTTTTCTTATACCGACAAGATAACGGGCATAAAGCTGCATCAGAAAACCGACTTCAAGCTTCGGCCTTTTCCAATTCTGCATACTGAATGAATAAAGCGTAAGACATTCCAGGCCGCAATCGACGCAGTGCAGAGCGATTTTTTCCACTACTCTCGCGCCTTGCCGATGTCCTTCAAATCTTTGTTTGCCTCTTTGAGTTGCCCATCTGCCGTTGCCGTCCATTACGATTGCTATGTGTCGGGGTATTTGCAGCGGCGAAATTTTCAGCCGTTCAGCCGCCCCGCTGCGAAGTTCCTCTATATATTTTATATCCTGTGGCATTTAGCGACCACTGATAATTGTTTGGTTTCTTCCCGGCCCGATGCCGACAAACGTAATCGGCAGACCGAGAATTTTTTCAACTGTTTCGAGATATTTTTTTGCCTGCTTCGGCAAATCGCTCAAACTTTGCGCATCGGTTATTTCTTCTTTAAATCCTTCCAGCGTTTCAAATTTGCATTTAACTTTCGCCAGCGTGTCGATATTCGATGGGAACATTTTTACGTCTTTGCCGTCGATTGTGTAGCCGGTGCAGATTTTCAATTCGTCGATTCCCGCCAGAGTGTCAACGTGCATCATAGCGATTTCGTTTATGCCGCCGATTTTCGCGGTATATTTTACCGCCATTGTGTCGAACCAGCCGCAGCGTCTCGGCCTGCCTGTCGTCGTGCCGTATTCGTGGCCTTTGTCGCGAATATATTGGCCGATTTCGTTATCGAGTTCCGATGGAAAAGGCCCCGCTCCGACGCGCGTACTGTAAGCCTTAACAACGCCGATGAATCTTTGAATCATTGTCGCCGGCACGCCGCAGCCTGCGCTTACGCCCAGCGAACTGGCGTTGGAACTGGTTACATACGGAAATGTGCCGTGGTCGAGGTCGAGCAATGCGCCTTGTGCGCCTTCAAACAAGATATTTTTCTTTGCTTCTATTTGTTCGTGCAGATATTCGGTTGTGTTGCAAATATATTTGCCGAGCCTTTCAGCATAAACTTTGCACTTTTCAAATATCTCCGAGGCCTTTATCGGCTGTGCGCCATAAAGAGCCGCGAAAATTTTATTTTTATATTCAGCTATCTTTTCAAGTTTTTCTTTAAGAGCGTTTAAATTCTGAAAATCCGCCATTCTAATCGCGTAGCTTCTGCCGACTTTGTCAGCGTAGCAGGGGCCTATCCCGCGAGCGGTTGTGCCGATTTTATTTTTGCCAAGCGATTCTTCGCGCAGCTTGTCTTCCATTTTATGATAGTCGAGAACAACGTGAGCGTTTTCGCTGATGAGCAGTCTGTTGTCTAAAGATATTCCTCGTTTGGCAAGCGAATCGAGTTCGCCGATAAAAATTTCCGGGTCCATCACAACGCCGTTGGCGATTACGCATACCGCGTCTTTTCTGACAGCGCCGCTCGGCATAAGATGCAGCGCGAATTTTTCGTCGCCGACAACTACCGTATGCCCCGCGTTTGCGCCGCCGCCGTAGCGAACGACGACATCGTTCTTCTCGGCGAGAATATCGACGACCTTGCCCTTGCCTTCATCGCCCCATTGCAGACCAACAACG
>MHXU01000072.1 GCA_001824555.1 Planctomycetes bacterium GWC2_45_44 | reverse complement strand
CAAACTCACAAGTACGCCGGGAAATACAATCTTGTGATAGTCGTGCTTGAGGGCATCGCGCCGGGACAGACAAAATTTCTCGACCCCAACGGAGCAGAAACGCCGTTTCTCAAGTTGCTTGCGGACAAGGGCGCGTCATTCACAAATTGCCGAACCGTCGCGACGCATACGACAAAGGCTCTGTTCGCGATTCATACGGGCGAATATCCATCGGTAAGTCAGGATTATGTCGAAGCGGCTGTAAGAGAAAAAAATTACCGGAGTATCGCGACCATTATGAAAAGCAGCGGATACCGAACGGCGTTTTTTCAATCCGCCGATGGCACTTTCGAAGCAAGACCTGGATTGGTCAGTAATCTCGGATTTGAAAAATTCTTCGCGCGGCAGGACATTGCCGATGTAAATTCATATCTCGGTTATTTGGCCGCTGATGAATTTGAGCTTATTAAGCCGGTTTGCGACTGGATTGAAGAATCCGACAAACCATTTATGCTCACGATACTCGGCTCGGCTTCGCACGACCCTTATGAAATCCCCGACAAATACAAAGACGCCGACTACTCCGATTATGACGAGCCGGATGTGAAATACCGCAGGCTTATCGAATATACCGATGCGTTTCTGGCGAGCCTGTATGAAAAGTTAGACGAAGTTGCGAATATGGACAAAACTATTTTCTGCGTAATCGGCGACCACGGCGAGGCCTTCGGCCAGCACGACAGATACGGCCACGCTCGAATTCCCTACGATGAGGCTCTGAAAGTTTTTTGGTTTATTAAATCGCCAAAGATAATTAAAAGGCCAGTCAAAATCGATACCACCGTCAGCAGTATAGATGTAACCCCGACGCTGCTTAATCTTTTGGGGTTTGATATCGCCGAGGCGGACTTTGACGGCGTAAACGCTCTTGCACAGGATATGCCGGTTAGAGAAATATTCTTTTCGACGTGGATGAAAAACGGGCCGGCTGGTTTTATGCTCGGCAGAAAAAAATTCATCTACGACACGACCAATGAAATTATGACAGTCTTTGACCTTTCCAAAGACCCTGCGGAAATCGATGGACAATTTTTTATGAGGAACTCCGAAGATTTGAATCAAACCGCCGCCAAAGTTATAACATGGCAGAGACTTATGCTCATAATGCCGCCGGCCAACAGTAAGGAAGAATATCAGCGAACATTCGACAACTGGCTCTGCCAGACAAACGGCAGAGAACCAAGAGCAGTATATGATAAAATAAAATAAAAAATAAAAGATTAAAAATAAAAGTGTAGTTTGGCCTTTCGACCAAAACCTTGTTCTTATTTTTTTATCTCTGTGTTCTCTGCGGCAAAATTTTATACCGAGGCCTTTCTATTCTTTGAGCAGAAATCGCCCATCAGCATCATCGCTTCGTTTTGCTTTTCGTTTGAGCCGTCCATATTCGCGAAGGCCTCAACCAATTTGACCAAATCCGCATCTGCGGGTTTTACGCCGAACTGATGTGAGACGTTGATGATTCCCGCGTCAAGGCCGAATCGCATCGCCACTTCGACATAAGCTCTGGCAACGCCGATTTTTCTGCCGGGCAAATCGCGAACGCTGTTCGTAACGCCGAGCGAAAAATGACAGCCCTTCAATATCGGGTCAGTCTTAATGCGTTTGATTGTATTGAAAGTTCTATGCGTATAGCTGGCCGTGCCCGGCATCATCGGCATATCAATCGCCAGCGGGAAAACTGTCGAGTCGAAGAAAATTTCTTCAGCTTTAAAGCCGTATTTCTTTGCCGCCGCAAAAATCGTTTTCGCCAGATTATGAAGGTCATCGACGCTTTCAGTTTCAATAATACTGCCGGATTTGCCTTCGCTGATGAGCAGGCCGATAAATTTATAATCGAAATGCTTTTTCAGCGGCATCATATTTTCGATGGTATAAACTTTTATGGAGTTAATCAGCGGCGGCTTGACGTTTTCATTCGTGTCATACCATTGCTTCAGCCCCGCCTTGAGAACATCATCACTGCTGCTGTCGATGCAGACCGGCACACCCTTGCCGTATTTGCGGACAAGCATAACGTATTTTTTCATCAGCTCGACCGCAAACGCAGGATTGCTTTCGCCGAACTGGTCTATATTTACCGCGATATAGTCCGCGCCGTCGGTCGCCTGCGATTCTATCAGGGCCTTTATATAATCGAGTTCGCCGCTTGGTTTGGTGTCCCAGTCGTCGCCGAGCGAATGGAGCTTTGCCATAATCTCGCCGGTCTTTGGTATAGATGCGTGAACTAATTCGGCTATGCCGATAAGCGGGCTTCTCAAAGTATGGTCCTTTCCGAACAAATAATTCAGTATCGACGCGGTATGCTCAAGAGCCGGGTTGCGGGGCTTGTTGATGATTTTCCGCAATTTCTCAAGGCCGGCTTTTTCCGCGGCCGCCGCTTTGTATATTCTATCGCCGATACAAATTCTGTCGAGATTATTTCCGCATTTTCCTTCCGCGGTCGAATCGCCGCAAGGTGCGTTGTCCATTCCTTTTTCGCAGCCGCCGATTGTGCAAAGGCCGAAATTTTCAGGCAGAAAACAATCGCCGCATTCTTCGCAGTCGAACATCAGATATTTCGATGATTTCTCAAAAGTGTTGAACGACTTATAGCAAAACCCTTTACCCTTGTCTGCGCCGAGAAATTTCATAATTTTTTTGAGCCAGTGGAAGCCTTTATACTGCGGATCGAGAATCGCCGCGTGGAAGCAGTTGAAAACGCGATGCCCGAAAGTTTTTTTCGTTTTTGAAAGTTCAACCCTTTTGCCCGCGTCGTCATAAAGATAAAAAGCTTTTTTCGCAGGCCAGCAGAGATTATCTTTAAATTGCTGCCAGTTGTCGCCGATTTGGGCTGCTCGTTTCAGCAGTTTTACAAACATTTCATAATCGTGAACGCCGCCGATATCAACGCCTGCTGCGCCGATTGATTTATACATCGCGATTTGCTGCGCAGCGCGCTCGATATGCTCATCGACGCTCTCGGAGCAGACTTTTGCGAAAAGCTCATCACTGACAAAACAGCCGGGCAGTTTTATATCGTGCATAAGACGCGGTGCGGGCGTAATCGTACTCAACAAATAAACGTTGCCTATTACCGGAACATTGATTTTCGCATCCGCAAGATATTTCATCAGTTCAACGCTCTTTTTCCAATCCCAGCCGACCTGCGTAATCAAAAATTCCGCGCCGGAGGAGATTTTCTTTTCCATCTTGAAATACTGCTGCATTTGCGATTCTTCATTATATTTAAAAGGTGAGACCGCAGCGCCTGCGAAGAATTTCGGTACAGAATTAAGCGTATCCGGCTTTGCCTTAATAACAGCTTCATCGTTCATATAGCTTGTCAGATTGAGCAGTCCGACAGATTCGAGTTCAAAAACACCCTTCGACGTTGCGGGCTTATCGCCGGTGAGAGCTAAAAAACTTTCCACTCCCGCGGCCTTATGCGCGGCGAGCAAACTTATGATGCCGTCTTTGTTGGAATCTTTGCAGCTTATATGCGGAATGAAATCAAGTTCGCCGAGCAGATTATTTGCGACAGCAAACCGATGAACATCGGCAGGCTCGATATTCGCAACGCCGCCGGGACTTTGCGGATTAGTTATCCCGACAAAATTAAATTCTGATGGTATATCTTTGCCGCCCGCCTGACTATGCGCAGCCAGAAACTTCTTTATCGGGGCGTAGTTGAAGTTTGCTCCGCCGACAAGTTCGGCCACGACAGCAAATCCATTTTTTTCTTTTAATGCCTTACTCAATCTCTTTTTGGTAACTGCCATTTGCAACTCCTATAACACAAATCCAAAATCCTACCCTCTATACCCTATTCCCTATCCCCTAATATAGATATAAATGCAAGCCCTTTTTTTATCACTATATTGCTAACCGTAACTCTTTATGTTTCAGAACGTACAGGTCTTTAATTTTGTGGATAGCTTGTTGATAACATATAGAGAACGTTAAAATAAGTGAACTGCGCAGTACGGGAGATATGCTCCCTCTATCAGCACGTTTTTATTTCAAAATATAACAACTTTACAAAGACCTATAATTATTATTGTAACTGCATTTTTAACAGATAGTTAAGAAAAGGAGATTTGGTGTATTTTGTTTAAAAACATACCGGTTGGTATGAAAAAGGGAATGATAAAAGTCGAAAATGTGAAAAAAGGTAAGATTTTCTGTTGTGCAAAAAAAGGTGGATAACTTTTTTATTCCGGCAGAATCGTAGCTTTTGCAAAACCAAAGACTTACGGTTGAGCAGAAATAATTTTTACAAATTTTCTGCAAATGTCGGCAGGGTTATCAGCTTTACAAACACAGGAAGAAACTGCGATTTTTTTTACGCCGGCCCGCAAAACTTTTTCAACATTTTCTAAATTTATTCCACCGATTGCGACTGATTGAACCGGACTATTTTTTAGAAACTCTGTGGCTTTGGAAATATAGTCAAGGCCGCAAATGTTCACATCCTGCTTTGTGTCCGTTGGAAAAACAGAACCCAGCCCGACATAACAGGGCTGCTGTTCGATGGCTTTTTGAAGTTCAGCGAACGAATGAGTGCTTACGCCGATGAGCAGAGGCTTGAGCTGGCAGGCGTGAACCTGTTCTACTGATAAATCATCCTGCCCCAAATGAACGCCGTCAGCGCCGGATGCGACAGCGATATCAACTCTGTCGTTAATGATGCTCACAACATTATGCTGTTTGCACAAATCAACAAACTTTTGAGCCAGAGCGAAAAATTTACCATCAGCCATTGCTTTTACTCGAAGCTGAAGGCAATCTGCGCCGTTCTCGGCACAGTCCTTTGCCGTGGATAAAACGTCTTTACAGCTTTCCACGGTCAAAACGACATAAAGCCTTACTTTTGAAAATCTTATAGCGGGTGAGCCGAGAAGCATTATTTCTTTTTCGAGAACGTAGCAATCGTAGCGGAGTTTTTCAAATGTCTGCGCAAGTGCCGTATCGAAAGTCGCTGCCGATTCGCCGATTGCTCTCAATGCTTCTGTTGTTCTGGCAAACCCAGCGGAAACACAATCTTCAAGACTTGCCCGTTTCATTTGCCCCGCAACTTTCAAGTCGCAGCCGACATCGTTTTGTGTATCTCGTGCCGCGATAAGTCGTTGCGAATCAAACTTACTCACAGCTCCGCATAATTGATGCCTGATTTGTTTGCATTTGCCGCTTAACAACTGATTGTTCAGCGCGAATCTGCAAAAATCCTCCGCTACCCGCAGACCTTCACGGGCGCGATTAAAATTCGCATCAATAATTCGGAAAATTGCCTTGTCCATACAGGCGTTATACAATCAGCGGGCTAAAAAACAAAATGAAAAAATTGGCGTGCGAAGCGCAAAAAAAGAGGAGCTGCCTCCTCCTTAGAAACAGCTCCGGAATCAAACGCAATCTATATATACAGGGACGCTTTAAGAATTTATCTTTTGGCCCTGGTTGCGACCGCGGGGCGGCTCGTCCGCTTCATCCTCCAGAGGATAACAGGCAGCACGCCCGGCAAAGTTAAAGTACCATCATTTACAGCAAGGGCTATGCCAGTAATTTGCCATTTTTACATAGAACAGCGGAGCTAATCGCAAAAGCCTATTTTAGAGAAGGTTATCGCAATAAAACATTATCGGGCTTGTGTCGATTGAGTTGTTAAAGTTTGTCGCAATGTTGTCTTTAAGCAACATAAGCCTATTGTAATATCTAAAATAAACTTTTTATAGGATATAAAGCCTTTGAAAATAAGAAAATTACGATAATGTTGCAAAAAAACAACACATTGTGATAGTTGGTGTATTATACCAGTGGGTCTGTCGCATAGAATCTACCGTGCGGTGGAAATTATAGGCTTGTCATAAATTTTCAAACTATTATAATCCCAGTCCACAGTTTAGATTTTAAAATATCAACATAGAAAGTCTATTTGAAAGGTCGTAAATATGGCATCTGCACCAAAAGCAAATGCGGTAGTAAGTCAGTCCGGCGGACCAACGGGCGTAATAAATGCCTCATTGGTCGGCGTAATTGAAGAAGCAAAAAAACATCCCGAAATTCAAAATCTCTACGGAGCTATCCACGCGGTTAGCGGAGTGGTAAAGGAAAATTTTATCGACCTGAAAAAAATCTCGTCCGATGAACTCGAAATCGTCGCGACAAGCCCATCATCGGCTCTCGGCTCAAGCAGAGATAAGCCGGACGCTGAATACTGCCAGAAGATTCTCGATGTTTTCAAGAAACGCGATATTCGATATTTCTTCTATATCGGCGGAAACGATTCAGCCAATACCTGCTATATCATAAATAATATGGCGATTAAGGCTGGTTATGAGTTGAGGGCGTTTCACGTTCCAAAGACAATCGACAACGACTTGTTAGTCACAGACCATTGTCCTGGATTCGGCACAGCGGCGAAATTTGTTTCGTGCGCAGTTATGGGCGACGACCTTGATAACAGAGCGTTGCCGGGGATTAAAATTGATGTGATTATGGGCAGACACGCGGGGTTTTTGACCGCTGCGGCCGCTCTTGGAAAACAGAGGGACGATGACGGGCCGCATTTGGTTTATCTGCCGGAGAGACCTGTCTCGATGGATAAATTCCTTTCTGATGTTGAGGCGGTTTATAAAAAGCTCGGCAGATGCGTAATCGCAGTGAGCGAAGGCATCGGCGATGTTGACCATAAAACATGGGCAGAAAAGATAGCCGCAAACGCTGAACACGATGCGCACGGCAATGTTCAATTATCCGGCACGGGGGCATTGGCGGATTTTCTGGCGAGTCAGATTAAGGCGAGTTTGAAAATCAAACGAGTACGGGCTGATACGTTTGGTTATCTGCAGAGAAGTTTTGCGGGATTGCAATCCGCGACTGACGTGTCGGAGGCTCGTCGCTGCGGCGTTGAGGCTGTGAAACTTTCGATGACGAATTTAAACGGCTCTGTCGCAATGAAGCGAATCGGCAGCGGCAAAAATTATGCTGTCGAACTTTTCAGAACAGAACTGGCAAACGTGGCGGAAAAAACAAAATCGCTCGCTGATGAGTATATCAATAAAGAAGGCAACGGAATTACGCAGGCGTTTGTTGATTATGCGATGCCTCTGACCGGCGGACTGCCGAAGACAGGTTATCTGGGAAACAAACCAAGAATATAGTAAGCAGCAGCCAACAGCCAATAAACAGTAGAAAGAATCAACTGTCGCCGATGAAATTTTTATGTTTCACCGTGATTCGGTTGCGCTCGTAAAGTGTGTGTTTTGTTTGTCAGAAATTATATGTAAGGCTTAGGCTTGTCCAATATTCATCATTTTCGTTGACAGAATCTTCCCATGAAGATTGATAGTAAAAACCCGGCGTAAATGTCAGATTATTTGACAGAGTGAACGGCGATGAAATGCCAAAAACCATATGCGACCAATCGTGATCGACACTTGCATACTTTGTATTACAGGGTGCGTAAGCGCCGTCGTTATAAACGGTTTCTACCGAAAGATGTACAACCTGTTTATCCGTATTAGGTAAAACTGCTGGCAGGTTCAAATCGTATCCCAGCCCGAATATATGAAACCAACCGCCGCAATTTCTCATATCGGAATTCGACTCGGCTGCCCATAAAGCTGCAGCGGTATAGCTTGGTACAATGCCAAAGGGAATAATTTTAGGCCAGGAGAAAGTCGTGAATATCTCCTGCATATTATATGTCTTTCTCGATACGCCCGGATAAGAATAATAAACCCAGCCAACCTTGTAATTCGTAACATAAGTTTCGTCTTTGAAGAAACTGTTGTAATAGTATAAGGTATAGTCCAATTCCTTGGAATCCTCAAACCCACTCCCGTTAGCCATAGAAGACCAGATATTGACACCGAAGCCTGTTTCATAAAGGTCGAGGTTGACGCTTGGCTGGAAGGCACTGTGATTCTTGGGGTAACAATCGAAGCCTCGCCATAGATAGCGGCTGACATACGTTGCGTCGAGAGTAATGCCAAGTTTTTTCTCCTGTGTCTGCACCTGCTGCTGTTCTTCTGCTGTCAGCAAAGTCGCAGTATTTAACAAAACCATAATTATTACCAGGGTTTTTGTTTTCATGCTTTTTCCCTTAAAATATGCCTAACCCTGCTTTGACATTATCGGGCTTTAGCTATATTTTTATCGGCAATTGAGAGAGTTTTGCTTGATTTTTTATAAATTGCCGTCTGCTACATATCGACTGTCTAATAATATATGACCTGAATTTAAAATTATTGGGTTCAGGTTAATTTCATAATAGTTGTAATTTTGTAGTAGTAAATGCTGTTGTGATCCCTGTATATGGCCGAAATATACACAGGTTTTATGTTTTCGGGGTTGACTATGTTAGAAAAAAAAAATGGTATCACGGGAAAAGTAGCGATTAATCGTTTCATTTCGAACCGTTTTTTTAGAGCTGCGCTGGCACCTTTGTTTGTGATTGAAATTGCGCTAATCGTTCTTTATTTTTCGATAAATGCATATAACGATAATCAAACAAAAGGGACATTACAAACAATCAGCAAATCCCACCTGCAGGAAATTGCTACCGACCAGGCCGATAAAATAAGTGAGCAGCTTAGCTCAGTTACTTCTCTTGGGCATGTATTGCAGGAAGAAACGGAACGCTTTTTCAAGACTCCAGAGTCATTTCCGGTGCCGGTAGAGCCGTCTGTGTTTGATTTTGCATCAAATGGTGTGTATTACAAATTGAACAACAATGGCGGCAGCAGTCTTTTTTATGCCGCACTGTTTCCCATAGGTGATGAAGAAAAGAAAAAAGCTAAGGAGTCAGAAGCTCTTGACCACATTTACCGTCATCTTTACGAATCCAATAAAAACATTGTTGCGATATACTTTAATACGTTTGATTCGATGAACCGGTATTACCCCTTTATCGAAGATTGTTATAAGCAGTTTCCCCGCGACATGAATATCCCTGAATACAATTTTTATTATCTAGCTGATGCCAATCATAATCCTGATCGTAAAGTGGTATGGACAGAGGCTTATCTCGACCCTGCCGGCAAGGGGTGGATGATGTCGTGTATCGTTCCGGTTTATAAAGGCGATTTTCTCGAAGGCGTTGCTGGTATTGATATCACCATAGATAAATTTATCAATAACATTATCAGGCTTAAGCTGCCATGGGATGCAAAGGCATTTTTAGTTGATTCACGCGGTACCATCATGGCGATGCCGACAGAGGTTGAGCGAGTATTCGGTCTTACGGAACTTCACAAATATGTTTATGCCGGTCAGGTTCAACAGGACACTTTCAAGCCCGAGGAGTTTAACTTATTGGCAAGCAAAATCCCAGGTATGGCACAGACAGTATCCAGTCTGATGAAGAAGCAGAATAATGTTGAAGATGTTGTGATAAATTCCGCCCCATATTTTTTGTCTCAGGCAACAGTAGCTGAGGCAGACTGGAAACTTTTTGTATTGGCTGACAAAAATAAAATTCTTGCTCCGGCTCTGCGTCTTGAAAAGAACTCCCAAAGAATTGGTTTTATGGCGATAGGGGTTATGATACTGTTTTATTGGCTTTACTTTGTCTATCTATTCAGGAACACCGGCAGAATGTCGACACAGTTAGCCAAACCTATAGTCGCCATTGTTGAAGCCAGCAGTCGTCTTGCACGTGGTGACTATAACACACAGCTTGCCGATTGCGGAGTTGAAGAGCTGGATGTTCTTTCCTCTTCGTTTGAGACGATGGCACAGGAACTTCAACACCTGTACGCTGATTTGGAATCGCGTGTTGATGAACGGACTGCACAACTGGCAGCTACTAATGACGAACTTAAGAATTTTGTCTATATTGCTTCGCACGATTTGCGCGAGCCGCTGCGAAAAATATCGGCGTTCGGCAATATGGTGCAAAAATCATTGGCCGGGAAAATTACCGGCGACGATGCCGAAAACATTGGGTTTATGATTGACGGCGCAAATCGTATGACACAGATGATTGAAGGTCTGCTTGCATATTCAAGGGTAAGCGCAAAGGCTCAATCGGCGGAAACGGTGAACCTCAACGACATCGTAAAACAACTCAGAGAGCTTGAACTTTCGGTACTGCTCGAAGAAAAGCATACGACAATAGATATTCCCCAGCCGCTGCCGGAAGTTGACATTGACCCTGTTCAGATTCGCCAGCTTATGCAGAATTTAATCGCCAACGGTATGAAATATCAGGCCAAAGGCAATGTGCCTCAAATAACGCTCACCAGCAAGCCCGCCGTCGATGGAATGGTTAGAATTGAAATCACCGACAATGGCATCGGCATCAAACCTGAATTTCAGCAGGCGATTTTTATTATGTTCAAACGACTGCATTCGAAAAACGAATATGAAGGCACGGGCATTGGCCTTGCCGTGTGCAAGAAAATTGTCGAACGCCACGGCGGCCAAATCGGCGTTGAATCCGAGCCGGACAAAGGCTCAACATTCTGGTTCACGCTGCCGGTTGCGAAAAAACCGGCTGTGTTAGCATCTGCGGCAACTCGTTAATAGCAGCGTGAACTAAAGCCCACCCTACAAAGCTACTTCAGAGATCGCTGTGAATTGTGTTCAAGAATTGCCAGCACACAATTTTTCTGCTGTATGGCAAAAATAAAACTTACAATCATAGCAGGTATAAGTACTATGTTTCCAACAACAGGTATCAATCCAATCGTACAACACAGAAGAGAAAGAATGTAATCTGTCATTGCCAACCCATAAGACATTCTCGCCCGTCCAATCCCTGCGGCATCCATATATCTGTTATTGTCCACCGCCAAGCCAACACAAGCAACATACCACCAATAAAAGCAATAAAATGGAATAAAACCAAAACCAACAGCTTTGCCCGGTGTAGTTCTTGCACCGTTGCCCTGAAGCACTGCCCAATTCCGGTAAAGGAGAATGAACCAAAAAACCGATGATGTAATAAGTAATGGACCTGAAATCAAACCTAAAATGGGAAAAAAACTGCTGAAAATAGAAATCGGAAAACCTACCCACAAAAACACTGCAAGAAGCGTAAATTGGCCACGAACAGAGTCCTGTGTAAAGTTGATATTATTCTCTGCCATAACAATTCCCTTTCAAAACGGCGAAGTCTAATTCTGAACTCTATTCCTTTAAAAGATGAGATTGCTTCGCTGCGCTCGCAATGACAAAAACCCCCGGCATAAAGCCGGGGGCTAACTGATGTTCTTTATTTATTTGATCAATTCAACTATCGCAGTGCCGACGATTGTCATCGGAATACTCATACCCTGCGGCATCTGTTCATTCGCGTCCATTTTCATTACGCCGGAGAAGTTTGAGGTCATTTCGCTTTTCTTCACCAAGCCTGTCTTTTCGTCAACCTGATTTGCTGAATTCATTGTGCCGGCTAACTGCATTGACATTTTCATCGGGCCCATCTCAATTGGTTTGGCGGCATCGCCCATATCCATTTTGGCGACGGCATCAATGTAAGCGATTCCATCTTTTCGGCTCTTGAAAATATAAGTCGTTTCAATGTCAATCGGCATCATAACATTCATACTCATAGTGTCGTACCATGTGTCGCCGACGGCGGCGGGGGCTTTCGGAAAAATAACCATTAAACTGCCTGCCATACTTTTCAATTCTTTTTCGTCAAACATTTTATCAAACATAGCGTCAATCATTTTTGCTTCGTTGGAGTCGCCCATTTTTTCTTTCATTTTTGTCATCATTTCTTTTACGCCGGTAACGCCTGCGGTTTCGCCGGTCGGGCTAACCTGCATACCGAATTTGCAGCCTACCATAGCTGAAAATATACCCGCCATTATTTTTTCCTGCGGTTTATTTGGGTCTGCCGGTTTTGGATTGGCGGAGTCGAATTCCATTTTTTGTCCTGCGCCGTCCATTTTCATTTTCACGGCTTTGTATGTCATCTCGACGAGCATTATGCCGTTGGCATCGACGCTTTTGCAATCAAGACCGATGAGCATTTCCATCAACTGGGTCATTTTCATTTCCTGACCGTTGACGGATTGTGTGATGTTCTGGTTTTGGGTCATTTTCATTTCGTGCGACTCGCCGGGCGACAGGCGTAGCTTGAGGTCAACCTTTTCCGCTTCGGCGAAACAAACCGCCGAAATGATTGCGGTGATTGCAAGGACTGTTAAAATTTTTGCCGTTTTCATTTTAAATTCTCCACAAAAGTTATCTTTATTTAATCTCACAACATAGTGAGATATTTTACCGCTGTACTATTTACATAGACACAAAAATTATGATTGTGTTACAGGGAAAAATTTATTTTTTATAGCTTTATTAAACTTCGCCGGACACAAACATATCGCGATACCGCAATAAATACCGCCCAGGCACATACTATCAAACAGGTTATCAATAAAGGAGTTATGTGCGGCATAGGCTTGATATGAGCTTTCCCAAGAGATGCAAGGGTTGCTACCCAAATCGCCGTGAATACCGCTATTACGGTAATTATAGCTATAGTAGGATTTTTATAACAAATCAGGCCAATCGCCAATGTAATCGGTGCCATTAACATCGGTAAAAAGAACAATCTTATATCCAATGCGGTAAAATGTGCGGTGTATCCCCTGACGGTCAGTGCCGGCATAATCGGTTTAAGATATATAGTTAGGGCAGCGAAAACCAAAACCAAAACTGTAATCAGCAAGGTGTCTGCCAATGCCACTGATAAGGCAGACCAAAATCTTTCTCTTCGTCCGCCGACAATAAGCAGCGAAGAATAAACCGGCAAATAAGCGTGTATCAACATTATACCCGGCAGCACAAAAATTATATTGCCGGAGCCGGGAAGATATCCCAAAGCCAACCATACCGGTATCGCAATGAATAAATTAACAAGCCATTTTTTCGGCGATGAAAGCATAATCGCGAAAGTAGTGTACAAACCGCCCCAGATGTATCTGCCCAAAGTCTGGTCGGCATTGGTAATGCGTTTAATAAAAAACGCTTCTATCGCAGGCGACATTTCTGGAACAGATTTTTTTTCTGCCATACGACTTTGTGTATAGGCGTGTAATTTCTGTTTATTCCATGCATCAAATCCGCTAAGCCGTAATTTGCCGCAGTATTTTTTTGCGATGTCGCTTTTGCCCCAATGCAGATATGCCAGAAAATTGACTAAAAAACCGGCAGCAATAACACTCGGAATATGATTTACAATAATGTTTTCTACAATTATAGGAATATTGAGATGTTGCGAAAAGGAAAATAAGGAAAAAAACGCCAATGTACTGACCCAATTGGCAAAGCTAAAAACAACCCAGGCGCCGAGCCAATAAAAAATTGTTCCAGCCAATGCCGTGGAAATACCGGTTAATGCTGCTGTCGCCAAATTCGGAGCGGGATACAGCAGAAAAACCGCTGAAATAAAAAATGACGCTGACAAACAAACAGTGAACAGAAATTTTCTCGGTATGCGATTATGCCCAGGCAAACAAAAGGAAAATGGTTTGGTTAAAATTTCCACCTGCATCGAAGCGGTGAATAATCCAAAAATATACATCCAAATAAGAAAACCTTCAAACGCTCCATTTCGACTGTGGAGGACTGTCCCAACGATTCCCGCAATTCCACCAAGAAAACCAAGCCCCAAAAACCAACAGCCGATTCGCTGATACAGATGTTTTAAATTTGCCTCTAAAATAGTCATTTGATAATTCCTTGTTTATTAGCTGACCACGATTCTATATATATCTTCCAAAGGCAGCATTTTGATTTGAATTTCGCAATTCATATTTTTTGCTTTTGTCCGCAATTGTTCTTCGCTGCTGTTTTTAACAATCACAACCGCTTTGTTATCGTTTCTCTGGCAGCTTATTATATTTTCAAACGGAAGTCTTTCGGGCAATTTGCCGTTTAACGAAGTAAGAGTGAACGATAAAAATTCTTCTCTCAACCGGTCGAAGCTGCAATCACGAAGTATCACTCCCCGCTGCATAATTATAGTATGGTCGATAATTTTTTCGATATCGCTTAATATGTGCGATGAAATGATTATGGTTTTGTTTTCATTTTGAATTATATGCAGGAGCAAATCAAGAAATCTGCCTCGTGCAAGCGGGTCAAGAGCGGAAGCAGGCTCATCAAGAATCAACAACTCCGGCTCAAAACCAATTGCTAAAAGAATCGCTAACTGCTGCCGCTGGCCGGGCGATAGCGAAGCGACTCTTTTTTTGAGCTGAATGTCAAAATCAGAAATATATTTTTCTTCCAATTGATGATTCCAGTTTTTGTAGTATGCACTGACATAACGGATTATCTGGCCGACAGTCATCCAGCCAAGCAACTCCCCTTCCTGATGAACATAACCGATTTTGCCAAGCTCGATGGGTGTCAACTTGCCGGCTTCTGTTCCAAAGGTAAAACATTGGCCGCCGTCTGCGAGATGTAAACCTATTATATGGCGAAGCAATGTGCTTTTTCCCGCACCGTTTGCGCCGACAAGTCCGATGATGTGGCCTGCTGTGATATCCAAATTCACATTGTCCATCGCAACGGTTTTGCCGAATTTTTTGGAACCCCCCTGCATCTGTACGATTAAATTTTCATTAGCCATTTCTATCTCCTATTTGAGAGCGATATTCTCTGTATTGTTTTATGAAAAGTTCGATGACCTTATTTTCTGATATGCCGAACTGAATCGCGGCAATCACCGCTATGTTGACCGCATCATCCAGCAGCCGGTCTTTGGTTTGTTCTTTTTGATTTTGTTCTATGTCTGCAACAAAAAGCCCGATGCCCCTTTTGCGTTCAACGAGTTTTTCCGCTTCAAGAAATGAATATGCTTTGCTGATGGTCATCGGATTGACTTTTAATCTGGCCGAAAGGTCGCGAACTGTTTCAAGCTGGTCGCCGGCTTTTAGACAGCCTGTCATTATTTGCCGGCGGATTTGGCGAATTATCTGTTGATAAATAGGTACGCCGCTGTGATGGTCTATTTCAAATAACATTGTAACCCTTTGTATCTGTGTATTACTTACCTAATACACTATATTTATTGTATCGGCTCAATGCAAGAGAAAATTGAATTTTTTTTAGAAAAATTTCAAAAACCGCATTTTTGATACTGAAAACGCAGAAAAAGGGCTGATTCTTTTAATCAGCCTTTAATTTTTTATATCCTATTTTTTCTCTGTGCCTCTGCCTGTCGCGGCGAAGTCAAAGACGAAGCCGGATGGTGAAATTTTCCTAATCAGAGTTCACGCCGAGTTTTTCAGCGATACTGTCGAACTCATCGAGCGAATAGTATTCGATAATAATTTTCCCCCTGCTGCCCTTCTTGCCCGCGATGATTTTTACATTCGTGCCGAGCCGGCCTCTGATTTTGGATTCAAGGTCTTTTATGTGTGCAGGTTTTTCAATGACTGCTTTCGCAGCAGTGTTGTCTTTTTGTGTGAGAGCGATTCTAACTAATCGCTCGACTTCGCGGACACTTAGCCGCCCTGCCAACGCCATCACTGCGGTATTTTTTGTAGAATTGTTTCAGGTCAATCTGCTCGACTGCATCGAGGACAAACCACGCCAGATGATCCTGGGGCAGCC
>MHXU01000071.1 GCA_001824555.1 Planctomycetes bacterium GWC2_45_44 | reverse complement strand
AAAGCCCGTTCGTTTTGTACAGATATTTTTTCCTGAAAATTTTCCAATTTATTTACCCGCTTCCTTACTTCTAACTCAAAACTATTTCATAACATTCGGCTCTAATCCCAAATCTTCGAGCATTCTGACATCATCTTCTACCGCCCTGCCTGCGGTAGTCAGATAATTGCCGCTAAGGAGCGATGTCGCCCCCGCGTAAAAAGCCCAGCTCTGCGTATCACGCAGGTTCAAAACCCGCCCGCCTGCGATTTTTATACCCGCTTTCGGTATCGCAAACCTGAATAACGCGATAAGCCTCAAAATTTCCAGCGGCTTCATCGTCGGCATATCGCCGAGCGGCGTGCCGGCTATCGGATGCAGAAAATTCATCGGTATCATATCAGCTCCGAGCTGTCGCAATTCAAAGGCCATATCAATTCTATCCGCCTCCGTCTCGCCGATGCCGAAAATTCCGCCGACGCATAAGCCCAGCCCCGCCGCTTTGGCCGCTTTTACAGTTTCGATTCGAGATTCATAATCGTGCGTTGAAACAATGTTCTTAAAATGATTTCTCGAAGTTTCGAGATTGTGGTTGTATCTGCTCATACCGGCCTTTTTAAGCCGCATAAGCTGCTGATAGTTGACAATTCCAAATCCGCCGCAGACATCTATGCCGATTTCATTTTTAATTATCGGCAGAAGTTTTTCAAGTCTTTTTAATTCCGCCTCGCTCAAAGCCTTGCCGCTATAAACAATGCCGAAATGCGGAACGCCATTTTCCTTTGCTGCCCTGGCCGCGTTTAATATCTCCTCGTCGCTTGAATGCTCGACCTTTTTAAATGAGGTATTATATTTTCCCGATTGAGCGCAGAATTTGCAGTCCTCCGTGCATCCGCCAAGCCTTGCGGGAATTATCGAGCAGACATTTATTTTTTTGCCGAAAAATTTCAGCCGTATCTTATTCGCCCAATATAAAATGTCCCAGAGTTCACTTTCGCCAAGCGAAAACAGTTCTTCTATTTCGCTTCTATCTGCCAAAGAACCCGCTATTATCTTTTCCGCGATTTCCGTAATTTTTTCGTTCACAATATAACTTTCTGACCAGTCAATTCGTTTAGATTCAATGCGCAATTTTTGTAGTATTGGGCGTTTAGATGCAGCGTTTGCCATTTTTCGCTGCGGACAGTTGCGCCGTTTTTATAATCCTGCAACTTTACAGCGATAAAAACATATCGTTTATTATTAAACTCAAAAACTTCCCTGCCATCGGTATCAACGTCGATATTTTCGAGGTCATACACAAAAATAAACAACCCATGATATTTATTATCAAAAATTTTGACCCAGTTCTCAAGCCCACTTACGTCGTCGCTCGTCGTCCAGTTCGGCAGAGTTCCAAACGCGACAAACGTCTTGCCTGAAAATTTACGCCCCTTTATTTCAGCGATATAAGCGGTCGAACCGTGCGTATAAAAAATAAAATCAAAACTTTTGATTTTGCTTTTTGAAAACGCAAACCTCTTATGCTGGTCAATCGGAATATATTTAAATCCGTTATCCTTCAGCCAATACTCGAATGCCTTTTCGTAATGACTGCCGGCGGTTCCATTCATCACTGCTGCCTTAGTCCGTCAAAAAAATCTTTTTCCGCAACATTCTGCTGACTTCCGTCGGTCATATTCTTTACGACCAATTGGCCGGTTTGGTATTCCTGCCCGATTATAACGCATTTAGAGGCGTTCACCGCCGAGGCCTGCTTCATCTGTTTGCCCAATGCGCCGCCTTTATAACTAAAGTCCGCCTTGGCGCCCGCTCTGCGAAGTTTGGCTATCAATTTTAGAGCGTCATTCTGCAGAGATTCCTCCGCAAATGCTACAAAATAATCAATGCTGTTCGCAACGGCAAGATTTTTCAAAAGGCCTTTTTCTTCAAGTATAATGCCCAGAACGCAGTCGCCCATACCGCAGCCGGTCGCTGTGATTTTCTGTCCGCCGAAATCAGCCAGCAGATTGTCATATCTTCCGCCGCCGCAGATTGCCCGCATATCGCCTGCCTTGTCGTAAATTTCAAAAACAATGCCGGTGTAATATGCCAGCCCTCTTACGATACCGATATCGAATTTGCACAAATCGGCAATTCCCATAGTTGCAAGCCAGCCGAAAAGTTTTTTTAATTCATCAATCGCCTTATTGGCGTTCTCGTCCGCACCGGCAATCCCGCCAAGTTTATCAAGAGAATCAACGCTCATCAGTGCGAGTATTTTTCGCCTCTTGTCCGAATCGGCAATCGCTTCTTCAAGCATTTTCTCGAACGCGTCCTGCGGAATTTTGCTTTTTTTATCGAGAACCGCATAAACAGCATTGAGCTTTTCTTTTTCCACGCCGAAGTACTCAAGCATCGCCGCAATCAGCCTTCTGCTTGAAATACGAACGACAAAATCAGCAGCCGTCATTCCCGCCGCAAGCAAAAAATCGGCGGCACAAAAAATTATTTCAGCATCAGCCAGACAATCTTCAACGCCGATGATGTCGATATTCCATTGAAAAAATTCTCGCAGCCTGCCCTTTTGCGGCCTTTCAGCGCGACAAAGCCTCGGCGATGAAAACCACTTTATAGGCCTCGGCAGCGCGTTTATTCGCTGATTTACCATTCGGGCAAGCGTGGGCGTAATCTCCGGCCTGATAGCGAGCATTCTGCCGCCTCGGTCTTCAAACGCGAATAATTGCGAAGCGATTTCATCGCCGCTTTTCTGCTGATACATCGCTAAATATTCGAAAATCGGCCCATCATATTCGACAAAGCCGTTGCGAATCGAGACTTCCTTCCAGAGGTCGGCGATAAAATTACGCCTTGCCATATCTTCAGGATAAAAATCTCTCGTCCCTTTTACCGACTGTATATTCATAACTTCCTATTTCTTTTTACGTTTACTATTCTTTTCCCAGCTAACCGGATGGTCTGACTTGTTATTGTCATACTTCACTTTCATATATTCTTCCATCTGCTTATCGTCGGTGAAGTGCAGCGAATAATCGTATTCCTCGCCGGTCAGTTCGCAGTCAACGGTTTTGTAGCCGCGACAAATCTTCGGCCTTTTGTCATAAATTTTGCAGCGGTGGTCTTTTTCGGACAGATGTCTGCATTTATTTTTGATGTTTATATACCAGGCGCCGGCTTCGACAAACACCGAAATATCCTTATGCGCCAGATACCAGCGAATATCGTCGAAATCGCTTCTTTCGGTCGGCTTTTCAATCGGCAGCGCGACATATCGACAGCAGAGAGCCTTGCAGGTATGACATAAAACTTTTTTCGCTTTTTTAGCCTTCTTTGACCGCTTTTTCTTAGCCATTTTGCTTTCCAATTTAACAAAAAGATACAAAGCGGCCATTATAGACAAACTTATTAATTTCGTCAATAAGCTGGTTAATATGGATTAAAAAAAACTGAAACCGCAGATTACGCGGATGGCACGGATGTTTTTCACCACCGAGAACACGAAGGACACGAAGCAAAAAAGACTTCAGACTTTAGATTTCAGATTAGCGGCGATGGAACGCTGATTACGCAGATTTTACTGATAACCGACCCGCCGTGCTCGCGCTCGTCGCGGCAGGTAACTGAATTACTGCATTTCTGTTAAAAAAATGACTGCTGCCGAAATCTCAAGCGGATTAACCGCCAGTTCTAAATCGGATATCCTGAACCGTCAGACTCGGCAGCAGTTACACAGGGGGGTGCTGTGCGTTTAGTTTGTAGGATGGGCTCTTTTGTCGCGGCGTAGCGAAGCGAAGACGGAAGCCCACGCGGTTATTATTTTAATTCATTTCCTTTTTAATTTATTTTTTTGCCACAGAGAACACAGAGTTCACAGAGTTTTTATTTCAGACACAGATTTCACGGAATAACACGGTCTTGCTTCAACAGGCTCAATACGCCTATGTTCAAAACAAAACGGTCGGCACAAAAGAAGCTTTTGATGCGAGCCGTTGTTGCTTTTGAACTTAATCCCGATTTAATCGGGATTGTTGAAGCAAACAATTAACGCTCTGTGTTTCTCCGTAACTCTGCTTGTCCCGTACCAAATAGGCCGCTGCCGAAATTTGGTGCGGGGTGGCTAAAAATATAGACTTTTTAACTGGCAGGCGCAAAAAAAGAGCACCGCCGCAATTACGCTCGATCAGGGGCAGGAACCCCTTAAGGACGTAAAAGCAAACGGTGCTCTCTTTCATACATACACAGTATGTATAAACCGAAAGCACCGAGCCTCTCACACGTTCCTTAATAAAGTTTCCTGCTTTGATCGAAACGTCTGAAATCTCAGTGACTTCAAATTAAATAGTATTTAGTTTTGTAGGGTGGACAACTCGCCTGTCCACGCGGCTATTGTTTAGTTTTTAATTGGTATTTTACCTTTCTGCCTTACGGCTTCTGCACTTATGCCCTTATGTAGTCTTTATCGGATAAAAGGTCAATGATTATTTAAAAATCTTTCTTTAGCCACAAAGGCACTAAGTTTAATCACTGATAACGCTGATTACACAGATTTATTTTTTTGCATTTCTATTATTCTTCGTGCGGCATCCTCTAAATCCATGTCATAAAGGTCTAAGGCTTCATCTTCATCTATCTGGATATTAAAAGCATTCTCAACATCACGAAATGGTTCTGTTCCTTCAATGATATCCGGTGGGTCGTACGTTGACCACATTAAAGACATATGTTTTCTATCACCATTTTCTCGATGGAATCGCCGATACTTGTCGTATATCTGATGAAGTATTTTATATGTTCTTTCATATTTAGTCATTTTATCTGCCATTTTTAAACTTATCGTTTCGACCGCAGATTATGCGGATTTATTCTTCTAAAAACCTTTTGATACTATTAACAGCTTTTTCAGGCTTCCTGATTTGACATTCCCAAATTACCAAAACCCGCCAGCCGAGCTGTTTTAATTTGCGGATATTCTCTTTATCCCTTGCAGCATTGCCCTGCCTTTTATTTGTCCAGAAATCTGCATTGGTAGCAGGCTTTACTTTCCCATATTTGCAGTTGTGTATATGCCAAAAACAGCCGTGAACAAAAATTATCTTTTTGTGACGTGATAAAACAATATCAGGCTTCCCCGGCAGTTTTTTATTATGCAGACTAAAACGAAACCCCATCCTGTGAACTATTGAGCGAACTATCATTTCGGGCTTTGTGTTTTTATCCCGAATTTTAGACATATTAAAAGAACGCTGCTGTTGTGAATGAACATCCATAAATTATATTATTCAAGCTGGAAATTGCCAAGACGGTTTACATGATTGGCAGCTTTCGTCTGGAGGTCAAACAGGAGATCACGTTTTAAGATAAATTCAGCTTTGCGTGGAAGTTCTCTCTCCTCAATCAGAGAAAGTGTTGAGAAATTGGCTATAAGAAACTGTTGCTTTCCTCTAATCCAAAATGGTCCCATCGGGAATCGCGCGTCAGTTCTCTTTTTGGCATCATTAAATTTATTTCGTACTTGGGCGGAACCGGTTCGAGATGCATACATAACCGCGAATACAATACGGTGAATGGGGGATTGTTTGTTCTTACCATAGGTCAGCTTCACCGTTTTATTTTGTGCTATATCGCACTCCGGTGTTATGAGAATACTGTACAGTGATACCCCGTTCGGAGCGCGACTTTTTGGAAAGACAATCTTAGTCAACGCCTTACGGAGATTTTTGTCTTTTACGCGATATATACTTCCTGGAACATGGCGATTTACTGGTTCGTCCAAAAAAAGTGTGGTGTTTAGTTTGGCAGTGGTAACAGAATCTACATCACCTTTCATAAGTTCAAAGCCAACAGGCAAAACAATATCTGTGCGTGTAGATTGCTCCAGAGTAGTGAGAAAACTACGATTCATTAGATGGCAAGCGCATCTGAATTGCTCGGATTTGTCTGTAAGCTCATTGTCTGTAACATATGTCTTATACAGTTTATGAATCAATGCTGAAGTATTTGCAGACCACTTTTCTGAATTTGGGACAAGAGCAGAGAATGAGGCAAGGAACCGGCTTGATGCTAAGTATAACGCATTTTCCCATGCAATGTATAACTGAAATGCCCCTATAGAGGCTAATTTAATTTTAAGTGTATCCGAGATAAGATTAAAATCATATTCTCCCTCAGTATTTTTACATTCGTGTTTACCTAAATCGAAAAAGGCAACAGGAGGCATTTCTGATTTGCGGCACAATTTTATAGTTTTGGCAATAGCGTCATCATCGGTTGAATGTTTGCTCCAGAAAATTATTGCATATGGACCATTCATTTTACTTATTAGTCGACATAAAACCGCAGCTGCATATGAAACCATGGTTTTCACTGCACCTGCTCCCTGTGATTTGGGTGCGCCTTTCAAATCTAAATCTAGAAAAACAAACCTTATTCCCACCATAGGCTTTGCAGGTAACTTGCTTACAGTGCCATCATAATAAAGGCATGGTACGGAATTTTTGGCCAATACTTCAATTAATGGTTTTGCATCAGACTCATATTTATCATCAACAACAACTACTTGGCAGTTACAACTAAGTTTCATTTTATTTCCCCTTTTTAAAGGCCAGTGCGATTTTCGCTCCTTTTTTGTATTTTGCTGGAATATCAAATATCTCCATCTCAGGAAATATAAGTTGCCCACTTAAGGATTCCATAATTTGCTTTGTCAGGTGCAATCCTATTCCCATTCCTCCTGGCTTATTTGTAACAAATGGTTTGGTTATTTCCTCAGTTGGTAATGTAAATCCTGGACCATTATCGGCTATTACAATGCTTGAGTAACCAGGAAGTTGATTTGATATATCTATGAATATTGTTGGATTGTGCGTTTTGGAATATCCGAGCCACCAAATGGAATTATCAAATAAATTCATCAACGCATTCAGCACATGGTCTTCGGAACAAAGCCCATCTAAATTCTTTGTTCTGGAGCGAAAAGCTGCATCCAGCTTTATAGAATGGGCTTCTAACCTGAAATTCATGGTGAAAATACATTGCTCAATCAAATCCTTAAGATTTCTAAGTTTTTTATCAGACTGTTTTACCAAAATACTATAACCCTCAACGATATCTGCAAGATTTTTAACTCTCGATGACACCTTATCATTTGCAGCTCCCTTTAGGAGCATCACACCAATCTCTTTAGTAATTTTCTCAATTTGATGAATTACAATAACCAAATTAAGACCTGCCCCAGCGCTTCTTATTAGGCTTGTTGTTATAGCTTCATACTCTTCTTCAATTCTGTCCAAATATTTATTTATCTTATTGCGAGTGTCCTCATGGGGCACATTTTTGGCAACTACGGCCTTAAGTTCTGCAATAGATGTGATAACTGGTTCTGATGCATTCGTAGGCCCATAATGCTTTCGAAGAATATCCTTATCTGTTTTCCTCAATGTTTCTACTCTTTCGATAGCAAAGAGCACCGCTTTAACAAATTCGTAAAATGCTTCATTCTCCACGAATCCTTCACGGTTGGCCTTTTCTTGAAGATCAGTACTAGCCTGTCGTGAAAGGTGTACAGATGCCAAAATAATATTATTGCTAATGCGCTTAGCAGGAATATTTACTCGCCGGCCACCAAGATCGAGCCAATCGTTTCCAGGTTCTCCATAGTCCATTACACGCATGTTGTCTCTGAATACTCTTATGCCACCATTACTATTCAGATATTCCTTAAGCCCTTTTTTGTCCTGTACGCCCAAATCGAGCACACGTGGATCTCGGTCAAAGATTATGCCTTTAAACGTAACTGTACCTATCTTGAACTTACTTAAGTCAATATCTTTATATTCGACACCTTCTTTATATACCATTCTGGTTAACTTACTAATTGCATCATCTGAGATAGTGAGTTTTCTCGATTTCAGTTTTTTCATTGTCTGCCACGGGGTGAACTCATAAATAAAGTCAGTAATCTCATTGCCAGACATTGTGATATCAAAGGAAAATAGTTTATATTCAGAAATATCTGAAAACGAAAGTAAGCCGTCAAGCCACTCTGAACCTGGAATTTTAAAGGTAACACGAAAAGAACCAGACGTCTCAAATGGCGAGTTGAGAGACGTAATAGATCTGGCACAATCTCTCGCCATCCCACGAGTCCACGGTACACGAAGGCGCCCAATCGTTATAAGTGTGCCGCTTCCTTCTGGAAAGATTTCAGGTTTTCTGCTGAACATAGTAATAGGAAGATCTTCTATGTACTCACTACTATTAATATTATCCCAGTTAATTTGCAGAACATGTTCCTTTTGGCCAGAATCACGCGTAACAATTTCTATCTCCCTACCCAACCTATGGACACCCAATCGACCTATACCCTTCTCTCCTAAACGCCTTCGTTTATACTTATGACTCAACTCTGTCTTTTTATTTTTTAAAAGTTCATCCTTATAATTTGTCCCTATTTCGAGCCAAGCCCTTAATAGCACCATATCATTCATTCCACACCCATTGTCCTTTATAACGATTTTCCCGTCAGTAAGATTAGTAGGATGTGTCATTGTAACTGTGCAATGTGATGCATCTGCATCATATGAGTTTTTTATCAATTCCAACAAGGCGATTGACTCATTTTTGATAAGCTGCTCACCGAGTTGATTGATAACACGAGCTCTCGTCCGAAATGCAGGGGAAGGAAGTGTAACTTTTGTTTGTTCCGTCATAAAAGCATCTCCTTGATTTTTGCCGCAATATTTTCCGCCATAAGTGGCGGGACGGCATTCCCTATTTGTATGAATTGCGAAGTTCTTGGCCCTTCAAATTTAAAATCATCAGGGAATGACTGTATTCTCGCCGCTTCTCTTACCGAAATAGACCTTAACTGTTTTTTGTCCGGATGAATGTAGTAATGACCATCTTTTGAAATGTGAGCAACCAGAGTATGACATGTTGGCAGATTTTTTGCGACAACTTTAAATCTGTCAAGAAATGAATGACAATTATTATGGGTTCTCAGTTTTTTTGGTAAATCAGTATAACTAAGTCTCTCGTTTTTATTTTCCCATTTATCTAATGCAATACCGTAAATTTCCCTGTCCTGTTCATTTGTAGGCCTTGTTATATGCTGAATAAGCGGTGCTCCATTTACTCTTATCTTTGCCATTTTTAGATAATTGCTTGCGGATGCCTTATGTCCTCCGGCTTCGATTCTCTCCCCTGGTTTCAGAGAAGGCAAATCTATAAAAATGTCCTTAAACAAATAATTATGAGATTGTTTTTCGAGCTTTGGATATTCCAGATTTAATTTTTCCTGCCAGCCGATTAAAATTACTCTTTTTCTTGTTTGTGGAACTAAAAAGTCAGCGGCATTAACAATTTCATGTTTAATTATATAACCTGCTTTTTTAAAATACCTTTGTATATCTTTCCATAGTTCACCATTACCGGCAGAAAGAATACCTGGCACATTTTCAAACACAAATAATTTGGGATTAAACTCTTTCAATAATCCAACATAAAACCTGTAGAGCTGATTTCTTGGATCGTTTTCCATCCCGTATGGGTCTCTTGCTCTGCCAACAAGCGAATAAGCCTGGCATGGAGGCCCGCCCACAAAAACATCAACCTGAGAAATTTTTCTGGCTTTGATTTTATTGTGAAGCCGTTCTTTTATTCTTCCAAGGCTTTCATTGCCAATTGTTTCATTGATTACAGGGTTATCTGTTCCAAAAATATTTACAAGCTCATCACGGCTGATTTTATTATTCAAATAATCATAGTATAAATGCTTTTTATTATTTCTGACCAGTTCCCAGTAAATATGTCTTGTCTGAAGAGTTTGGCAGGCATAAGAATCCATCTCAATATGGGCAAGTCCAAGAAATCCCTGTCTTTGGAATCCCTCAGACAATCCTCCCGCACCCGCGAATAAGTCAACCACTGTTAATTGTTTATGAGTCATATCTTAAAACAGTAACTCTCGCAAAAAGTTGTTAAAAGCCGATTCTATTGTTCGGCTTTTAAAAGGAAGATTCCACAGCAAAAATAACTCTTTCATTCTCTATTATTCTTATATTTTTGTCAAATCTTCTTTTTATGTGAAAAATCGGAAAAATGTATCTTCGTGAGGGTAAAAAAGGCTACTATGACAGACCAAAGGTGTTTTTTGAGCGAGGGATTTGGTTCAAGGACAAGGCTTGCAGTTTCGACCCAGGCGGAGGCGTACTATTGTACGTCGAGCATTGGGCGGGACTGCGTAACGCAGTAATTGGAGCAAAGAACCGCTCAAAGAATTGCCGTTATTGTATTGCTCGGCGTTGATTCTCCTGCTGCGTTGACTGCTTTAACCCGATATTCGAATCTGGTCATTTGCGGCTGGTTTTTGAGTTTCAGTTCGTTATTTATACTCGTTGCGACCGGCTGCCAGTCATCAGTGCCATCGGTTTTTCTCCGTTCTATACTGTAATATCTTACCGGCTTTGCCGTATTGTATGGTGGTTTATTCCATTCCAAATGAAGCCAGCAATCACCCTGCGCAGCTATCGCCAAACCATAAGGCTGACCGGGCGAAGATACCGGATGGGCATCTTTACGCTGACCCCAGCCGATGCAATCCAATCTGACAGGGTCATCTGCACAATCAACCTGTGAGAGTTTAATCTGGTTTTTGATTATATCCTGAAGTTTATTTAACTTTTCCTGCTTAGCGCCTGCTGCAATCGCAGCCTGACTTTGGGCATCGACCAAAGCCGCACAGGAAGAATTGTACTCATCCAAGGCCTCCTGCACAGCGGTACAATCGGAATGCGGGAAATAGTCAGGATGTTCGGTAAAGCCGCCAATCATAGAATTTGCAAGTGCGGCTATCTGCGATTGCGTTCTTGGATATTGTGTCATTTTTTTCCTTTCTGCGAATTAAGCCACAGAGAACACAGAGGACACCGAGAAAATGGTTTTAGCCGTGTTAATCCGTGTCTTTTTCATCATGTTTTACAACCTTTAAATACTTTCGGCGATTGGAAATGGTCAGATAACCCCAAATTGCCCCTTTTTGACCTCTAATTTGATATAAACAAGGCTAACTTCTTTATTTATAAAGGCTTATGAAGCAAAAATCAGGTGTAAAAACATTAAAAGTGAATTTACAACTGGCAGATGTAAGCTTGCAATCGGCGATTGTAAATTCGCAATTGATGGTTGTAAGGTTGCAAATATCAGATGCAAACCGGCAATTATTAGAGGCAAACTTGCATCTATGCCTTGTAAATACGCAATTATAACTCGTCTGCTTACATTTTATGGATGTAAATTAACATCTTGCGATTGCTGATTTGCAATTATGAAAAACAAATTTGCATTTGTCAAAAGCAAGCTTGATTTGGAATGATTTAAATCTCAATCATTTTAAGAGGTACCTTCAAGGCTATACTGTCATTTTAATTTCATCAATATCAACTTTCGCCACGCCGTCCTGACCCAGTGTTTTTTCTATTATGGGTTCCTCTAAAAATTAGTTAAACTTTGTGCATTTATATGTACACTTGATATAATAAGTTCATTGACAATTAAATTACGGTTAATCATTTTAT
>MHXU01000070.1 GCA_001824555.1 Planctomycetes bacterium GWC2_45_44 | reverse complement strand
TAACTGCTACTGTATCATTGGCTTGTTTCCAATCCAGATCAACGAGCTTATCTTCGAGTTTGGTGAGCATGGCTCTGGGAGTGCCGACCAGATAGTTGATATTCTCATCGCGCATCTGCGAAAGAACCTCTTCGGTGGGGATGCCTCTGTCCATCACCCATACCCTGCGTGCCTTGCCGTACATTGATTCCACCTTTTCAAGGAACATCCGCAGCGTTGTCTTGTCCAGCGTATTGCCCGGCAGCACTTCATATCCTATGGGAAAGCCTTCCGGTGTTACAATAAGGGCTATTACCACCTGTCTGCAATCGGAGCGTTTATCTCTGCTGTAGCCGAATTTTGCCTTGGGATTCTGCTCACAGAGACCCTCAAAATAAGTGCTTGTAAGATCGTAAAGCAGTACGTCAAATTCAATGCCGAACATGTCCTCCCATCGAGATTTCAGGTGCTTGCACAGATCATCTTTGTGCTCCGGTATCCTGTCTAAGCAGCGATATAATCTGTCTTTGGACGCTATCCGATAATCAGCAGCAAGCAGTTCATCCATAGCCGTCTTATCAAACCATTGCCGGTGAACATAGAATTCACTGGCCGGATTGATGAGGCAATTTATTGCCAGCAGCTTGAGCACCTTTGACCACGGAATATTCCCGCGAGAATCGTCAATACTCTTTTGCCAGAATTCATCAAGACCGAGTTCCTGCCAAAGCTGGCAGGCTAGCCAGCAGTTGCCGAACGAGCGAGGCCGACACAACTGCATCTGTGAGAGCTTGACTTTTATCGTATCGACATCGGCTTGGCAAATGACACCATGGTCGGCAAAGAGCAGCTTCTGTTCATGTTTGCCGCTGTCGGCATCAAAGACTTCCAGCGTCTTTTGCCATGCGTTTTCCTGCGATGAAGTTATTTCACCCAGATAAAGAACTGTCCGCTGAACCGTGCTGCCGCTGGCAACCCTGCGGTTCTCGACGACGCTGAAATACTCGTGCCATTTGCCGTTCTTTTTGCGTTTGTAACTTCTGAGAAACATGCCGATAGTTTGGCATCAGGAAAGCAGCATTGCAATAGGGTAGGTCTTCACCATGCAGGTTTTTCGAGCATTTTCGGCGATATTGAAACGTTATGCGGGGAAAAATATTTAAAAAACGAAATTTACACGTCGAAGTGCGAAAGTTGGGTTAGTAAAGAACCACCAGTTAAAACTGGTGGTTCTTTACTATAGCATTTCAATTTATTGTGTTCGCATTATTACAGGATTCAGGTCAACGTTTATGTCGATTATGAGCAGCCAAAGCACGTTTTTGTATGTACGTGAAAGATGTCGGTGAGGCGAATACAAAAACTTTAAATGCTATAGAACAGCATTTGAAGATTTTTCTTGGATTCCTCGCTTAACAAAACGTGGGTTTGTTACATACAAATCATCACCTATAATCTGAATTTTACCGCCAAGAATAGAAGTATGTTCTTGAAAACCTGCCCAGTCATTTTCAGCCAGACCATCCTCAATGGAAATAATGGGATATTTCTCAATCCATTTTTTATAAAGCTCAGTCATCTGCGAACTGTTTTTTTCTCCTTGTCCGGACTTTGCCAAATTATATTTGCCATTCTCATAAAATGAACTTGCGGCGGGATCAAGTGCAATAGCAATATCTTTGCCAGGTTTATATCCGGCAGCCTCAATAGCCGCCACGATTACTTCGCAAGCTTCATCGTTGTTTTTTAGATTTGGTGCGAAGCCTCCTTCATCGCCAACACTTGTCGCATAGCCTTTCTGTTTCAGAATTGATTTGAGTGAATGAAAAGTTTCTGTTCCATAGCGCAAAGCTTCTGTAAAACTCGGAGCACCAATGGGCATAACCATAAATTCCTGAAAATCAACACTGTTATCGGCGTGTTTGCCGCCATTAAGAATATTCATCATAGGAACTGGAATCTTAACTGCACATGGACCACCTAAATAGGCATATAAAGGCAATCCCGCATCTATTGCTGCCACTCTGGCAACAGCCATTGATACGCCAAGAATCGCATTAGCACCTAATTTGCCTTTGTTTTCCGTAGCATCCAGAGCAATCATAAGTTTATCGATTTTTGCCTGCTCCAATGGATTCATTCCAATAACTTTAGGAGCAATGATAGTGTTGACATTTTCAACAGCCTTTAAAACTCCTTTGCCTCCATAACGGTTTTTATCTCCATCCCGCAATTCCACAGCTTCATTCTCACCTGTTGATGCACCTGAAGGCACTGAGGCAGAAGCGAGAATGCCATTATCTAATTCACAAAAAACACGAACCGTTGGATTACCACGAGAATCCAAAATTTCCATTGCCCTTAGAGAAGTTATTTTTGTTTTCATAATTTTATTTCCTTAAAAATAAAAGAACTCAACCATTTTCTGTTAGAGGCATAAAAAAACCTCTACCCTTGTTGGTAGAGGTCATCGTCCTTTTTATAAAGGCAGTTACTTGGCGAACCTCATCGCCTATATATTTAATTTTATCAAAGGTAAGATAAAGTAAAGCAAGCATACTTACAACAAAAATTTATTACAAACTTATTTAGCAGTATGAATCATATAAAGTCTGTCTGCAAGAATAAGTATTAGCAGATTTTTTTGAGGATTACCACCCATTTTAAGCTTTTTAAACCCATATATTCCCCTTTTTACCCTAAAAATAAGGAATATATATTTTAAAAATGATAAATTAGGGGGAAAATTCAATGGTCAAATATGTGACAGTTGAGATAGGTTTCCAATCATAATAGATTCTATTTTTAAGCTGTATATTTTTCTTGTGCTGCGGGCTTGCGCGTAGGTATAATATATTCTGCTATGTTTTTTAAGAAAGGCGCATCACTATGGCTAAAAGAAAAGCCGGATTTACATTAGTAGAGCTTTTAGTTGTAATAAGTATCATCGCGATTCTGATGGGTATTTTGTTTCCCGTGCTATCAAAAGCAAGACGGCAGGCAAAGGCTGTCATCTGTCAGGCTAATCTGAAACAGTGGGGTCTTGTCATCGAGGCGTACACAAGCGCCAATAATGGGCATTTCTTTGGAGGTTTTGGGCAGGGCTGGTGGAACGACTGGATTGAAATATTGCGTCCGACATACGTAAAGAAAGGAGGAATAACCTGCTGCCCGACGGCGACAAAAACTAAAGCTGATGGTGGACAGGGAATTTTCATGGCGTGGAATGATGAGGAAGGTGATTATGGCAGCTATGGCTTAAATGCCTGGCTTTGTGATATTTCGCAGGGAGCTTTTTCTGCTTTTGAAGAAGAACGTTACTGGCGAGTTACTACGGTTGAAGGCGGCACGGCAAACATACCAGTATTTCTGGATTCAGTTGTAACAGCGGCTTGGCCGGATAATACTTCTGTTGGACCGAAATATCATGGTGAGTATCCACAAAAGGCTACGCTGGAAGAACAAATGAAAAGTTTTTGTATTAGTCGGCATAGTATCGGGATGACAAATTGTCTTTTTATGGATTCATCTGTCAGGCCTGTAGGACTTAAAGAGTTGTGGAAGTTGAAATGGCACAGGAAATTTGATATAAACGCTGCTCTGCCGGTTTGGCCGGAGTGGATGAAAGGTTTCAAAAACTACTAAAAATAAAACTGCTTTATTCAGTACTTCCAAAAAGGAAAAAGGACAGGCATAAACCTGCCCTTTTGTGTTCGTCTTTGTGGATTATTATTCGAGGGTGTTTTTATTTTCTGATTTTAATACTACCAGTTTCAACTGGTAGATGGAAATAACCGCCGTAGGCGGACAGGCGAAGCCTGAACCAGATAATGCCACCAGTTTTAACTGGTGGTTATTTACTTTGGTGTCTGAGTTTCGTCTTGTGGAATTGCCTTTTCGACTTCTTTAGTCGTAGTTACTGTTTTCTTGGTGGTCTCTGTAGTTGTTTTTTTGCAGCCGAAAGTTACTGCAAGACCAATAATAACAATGATTGTCAGAATTTTTCGCAACATTTTTAATTCTCCTTAAAAAGTGTTTATTTGTTTTTTAGTTTCTATTCTTAGGACTTACAAAGCCAGCTTTTCTTATATTCTTATCTGAAGATAAATTACATCAAGAATTGGTGTTTATGATAACACAATTTCAACTTGCGTAAATCAGGGATATATATGTTTTCTTTGTAGGGTAAAATGCTTACAAATATCTCCGGAAGATGAGACCACGTCTATTGCCACAGTATCGCATCTTCGGGTACGTTTGCCAAGTCGGGTGCGAACCAGTCGGCGGCGGGAAGTTTGTCAGGCGTAAAACTCGATGTAATGCCGAGGCATTTGCAGCCTGCCGCTTTTGCCGCAGCTATCCCGCTGGGGGCATCTTCGACAACCAGGCAGTCTTTCGGGTCGAGGCCGATTCGTTTTGCGGCGAGCAGGAAAATGTCCGGCGCAGGTTTTTTATGTTTAACATCATTGCCTGTAATAACCGCATCAAAAGTATCAGCGGGAATTTTTATTTCGGCAAGATTGCCCTTTACTTTTCGCATATCTGCGCTTGAGGCGACGGCGAGTTTTTTGCCTGCTGCTCGGCATTTTGCGATGAACTCTCTTACGCCGTTTAGCGGATTTAGTTTACCTTTGATAATTTCGAGGTAAATATCGTAGGTGCGGCTTTTATTGGTTTCGACATTGAATGGGAAATTATATGTTTCCGCAACGCCGCCGAGGAAGCGGTCTTCGCCTGTGCCGGTGAATGGATGAAAGTCGTGCGGCTGAACTTTCAGGCCGAGTTCAGCGAACATTTGTATCGCGGCCTTTGTGATAAGCGGCTCGGAATCGAGCAAAACGCCGTCCATATCGAAGATAATACCTTTTGGGAGTGTTGTCATAGTTTTTTGATTTTTCTAGAGCATTTTAATTTTTAGTGTATCAGTATCCACAGGACTCAAACCATCCTTTTACATCATTGGCAGTAACGGTATCGAGAGCTTTGGCAATGGCATCTATCAGTGCTTTTTCTGTTCTGGCTTTCAATGTTCTTAATATTGACTTTATCTTGCTCCACATCTTTTCTATCGGATTCAAATCCGGTGAGTATGCAGGTAAATACCATAGTTCGGCACCAACAGATTCTATCAACTCACGAACTTTCTGACTCTTATGGGCTGACAGGTTGTCCAAAACAACAATATCCCCTGCCTTGATGGTCGGTAAAAGTATTTGTTCAACATAAGCTTCAAAAATGTCTTTGGTTGTAGCTCCATCAACGACCATACAGGCAGTTGAGCCATCAAGTCGAACAGATGAAATCATTGTCGTCGTACACCAGTGACCGGAGGGAGCATCGTCAATTGCTCTTTGGCCGGCTATTGCCCGGCTGTAAAGTCTGGTCATATTTGTTTTTGCGCCAGATTCATCAATAAACACAAGTCTGGCCAAATCCATTGAGGGCTGAGCTTTTTTCCACAAGCACCGCTTGAACGCTACATCTTCCCTGTCTTGCTCACTGGCTCGTAACGCTTTTTTTTATAACGCCAGCCCAAACGTTTTAATGTATAGTGAATCGCAACAAGGCTGCAATCGACCTTTGAGGAAAAATGCTCTTTTATCTCTTCAAGCGTGGCATCAGGATGTTTTTTGACAAAGTCATTGAGCTGCCCAAGATTAGTCCCTTTAAATGCGGGTTTGCGGCCCTGGGTTCGTGGCAAAGGCTCTACCGAACCAGTTTCTCTTCTTCGCTGTAATAACTTGCGAATCCATATTGCTGATACAGAAAAAGTTTTGGCAATTTTTTGCTGTGTGCCGAGATTGTTATCAACTGCATCAAGCACACGCCGTCTCAATTCCATGGGATATGTATTCATAAAGAGTATATCGGCACAAGATA
>MHXU01000069.1 GCA_001824555.1 Planctomycetes bacterium GWC2_45_44 | reverse complement strand
CGGTTTCGCCGCAAGGCGATTCCACAAATTTTAAATCTTAAATTTTCAATCTTCAATTCTTTTTGCTTAACAGCAGCGATTGGACTGCTTCCTTAATCAGCAGCAGGCTCAACAGCAGAAAAACAATTCCGCAAACGCCTGCGATAACAATATCGATTTTGACCGATTGGCCGCGGATAATCGCCGGCAGAGATTTGGCGAAAGGCATTATCAGATTAAACAGCGACCACATTGTCATCACAAACATAAAGAGCATCGGCACGAGCGCATAAATGGCTTTCTTGCCGGTCTTCAGCAGCCATATCGAAACTGCCAGAAGTGTAAGACTTGTAAGCAGTTGATTGCTGGTGCCGAAAATCGGCCAGGCGACAAGATACGCCTTTTCCTTTGTAAGCAGCAGAAAAGCAAGCGGCAGAGCCAGACTTGCCGCGGTAGCGACAATATTTCCTATTTTGCCGGTGAGGCCGGTAATCTCCTGAAAAATATATTTCGCCAATCTTGTGCCGACATCGAGAGTGTCATATACAAACGTCGAAAAAACCAAAAGCGCGAATGGAAACGCTATGCTAAAATTTATTCCCACAAGGCCGAGATACTTAGCAATGCCGTTTGCGTAGATGAGGTTTGGGTCGGATTTCAGAAGAGCATCGCCCTTCGGTAGTATCATAACCGTAATCAGGGCAAGCACGCCGACAAGACTTTCCAAAAGCATTGCGCCGAAACCAATCGGCATCGCGTCTTTTTCGCGCATGAGCTGTTTCGATGTCGTGCCTGCGCAGACGACACTGTGAAAACCGGAGCATGCTCCGCAAGCGACGGTGATGAACAGAGCCGGGATTAAAACTTTTCCGTTGGCAAGACTCGACAAGCCGTCGAGATTAACGGCAGGATATTGTATCGAAAACTTCCCGCTGAACGCGCCGATGAATCCTGTGATTATAACCGCGTAAAGCATCCATCCGCCAAGATACCCGCGCGGCTGGAGCAGCAGCCAGACCGGAATAACAGAAGCGATGAAACAATAACCCAGCAATATGACATCCCACTGTTTTACCGAAAAGCCGTCGAAAAAATCGAGAATCGGCCTGGGGCATCTCGGCCCATACCAGACGATAAACAAAACCATCGGCACAAAAATTATTGTCGCGGGCAGCAGTTTCAATTTGAACTTATACAGCAGCACGCCCAGCACAACGGCAAGCAGCAAATAAAGAATCGACGATGCCGCTACGGCGGGGCCGTAAGCAGCCTCGGCGACTACGGTCTTAAAAGTCTGCGCCGTAATATCCGTGAACGCTATGATTACATAAATCAGCGTCAGCCAGACAAACAGCAAAAAGAGAATGTGAACTTTTGGCGAAGTGTATTGCTTGACGATTTGCCCGATACTGACGGCCTTATGACGAATTGACGCGGCAAGACTGTAAAAATCGTGAACGCCGCCGATGAATATCGCTCCGAATACGAGCCACAGAATTGTCGGCAGCCAGCCGAACCAAATGCCGGCCAAAACCGGCCCGACAATCGGCCCCGCAGCGGCGATTGCGGAAAAATGCTGACCGAGCAATAGCGGCATTTTGGCGGGCACATAATCAACGCCGTCGTTTAATTCCACCGCAGGAGTCGGTCGGGAATCGTCAAGCTCAATTTGTTTTGAAACGATCCGCCCGTAAATTCGATAGCCGAGCAGCAAAATGAGCATAGTTGCAATTACAATTACCGGAATCATTGATTTTCCTGATTATGTTTTTTTTAGCCCCGGCGGTTCAACGATGCCAGCCTGTTTGTCGGATTTATTAAAATCGATAATCACATCCGCGGCTTTTTGCGGGTCATCGCAAACGCAGAAAAAAGCCATATCCTCATCGGAGATATACTGATGTTTTTTGAGCATTACATTTTGAATCCAGTCCACCATACCGCCCCAGAAATCAGAGCCGAAAAGAATCACAGGAAAATGCCCCTGCTTCAAAGTCTGTATCAGAACAAGGGCTTCGAAAAATTCGTCAAGCGTTCCAAATCCGCCCGGAAACGCGATAAAACCGTTTGCATATTTGAGAAACATAACCTTTCTGCAAAAAAAGTATTTGAAATGCAGCGAGAGGTTTTGATATTGATTAGGTTTTTGTTCGTGCGGCAGGTCGATATTCAGGCCGATGCTTTTTCCGCCTGCGATTGCCGCGCCTTTGTTGGCGGCCTCCATAATTCCGCCGCCGCCGCCGGTGATTATGGTATATCCCGCTTTCGACAGTATCCGTGAAGTCTCGACGGCAAGATTATAGTATTTATCTTCTGTTGTTGTTCGCGCCGAGCCGAAGATGGAAACGGCGGGACCAACCATCGCAAGCTCTTCAAAGCCCTCGACGAATTCAGCCATAATCCTGAATATCCGCCAGGTCTCTTCGGTCGCGACGTTAAATCTGGCCATTCTTTCGCCCATAACGAAATCCTTAAAACAACTTAAAAATTAAAGCTAAAAACCCAAAACCACAGCTTAAAACTCAAAACCGCTTATAGTTTTGGCTGGACTATACGATATGAAAAATTTTGAGCTTCAAATTTTGGTTTTACACTTTCAACTTTAAATTTTCAACTTTTCAAACACTAAACAATCATCTGTGCGGGTAATTTATTCAGCCGCTGGCGGCAGCGCCGGTGCGGCTATTGGTTCGGCGGGAGCAGAGGAAACAGGAACTAATTTAAACTTCGCCTCGACGGGATTGCCCTTTAAGCGGATTTTGTCTTCGCTCACATATTTGGCCGGGAAGTTATAAATAATCGGTCTTGTAATCTCCGGCTTACCTACATCGTCGTCCTGTATCTCAAGCAATACCTCGAACCCTTTTTCTTCATAGGCCGCCTTTGCCTCATCGGTTGCGATTATCTGGATGCTACCTATGTCCGGCTTCTTGGTGAATTCCACTTTGTAACCTCCGGCGAGATTTGCGCTGAAGATAAAACCAAGAGTGCCGCTGATTGTCTGCGGCTTCATATCTTCCGATGTGGTTGGCAGTTCGACCTTGACGGTTTTATCTATATTTCTTATTTCGCCGTTGGCAAGTTCGATATAAGGCTTTTTTTCTATCGCCCCGCCGCGAGCCTGTTTTTTTTCCATCAGAGAGGATAATTTTATCTTTGCCGAGTCCGTTAGTTCCGGCGCAAGAGTTGTAATAATATCGGGAGTCATTTTAGCGCCGGGTATTTCGGTGTCTGTTTCATCGACGCATTTTATTGACAAAGTCTGGTTCTTAAGTTCGACAACTTTTATATTCAGCGTGTCAGGCCGAACAAATTTCACGCCGAGGCCATAATCACGGATTTTATCGCTTTCAGCGAGAAATTTTCGGACATCCTGAATTTTGTAATCGCCCGCGACAGCCATATTCTGTTTTTCAGGGTCAAATGAAACTTCAAGTTTTTCTTTGCCGCTGTCTATTTTTTGCGCAATCTCTCTTATCTTGCCCACCGGCCCGCTGATGTTGGCCTTTAATTGTATTTCCGATTTGCCTTCAATTGTTACCCACAGCGATTCATTGGCCTTGCTGGCAATAATCGTTACCGTCTGATTTTCCAGAACATCGTCCAAACTCAAATCCGCCCACACCCATATCAGGCAGGTAATGAATACTACGAGAACGGCTTTTTTTGTTTTTGCGAACATCAGTTAAAAATCCAAAAAGCAGTATTTGGTATATAGTATGTTGCCAGATACCAAATCCCTAAGAAACTCTAACAAAAAGAAATCTATGCATATTTTTTGTATTTCGTCGTTCGTGAAGCGTGAAGCGAAAAAACAACGAAATACGCTTCACGAGATACGCTTCACCATTTGCGTTTTTTTCATTATGTTAGAAGATCTAAATACCAACGACCAAATACTTTTTTAAGCTTCCTTCGCCGAACCGTTCAGGCGAACGAGATTATTTTTATTTTTGCCGCTGCCGGCGATTATTTCCGTCAATTTCGCTCTAAGCTGCTCGATGGTCAAATGCCTGTCGAAATTTCCGCCTTGAGCGATGCTTATTATTCCGGTTTCTTCGCTCACGACGATTGCAGCCGCGTCGCTTCCACGGGCGATACCCATTGCCGCCCTGTGCCGGGAACCGAGAGCGCCGCCTGTGCTGCCGACTTCTGCCAGTGGAAGCTGAACTCTTGCCGCGATTATCTGCTGACCACGAATTACAACCGCAAGGTCGTGCAGAGGACTGCCGGGGTAAAAAATCGTTTCCAAAAGCGATGCCTTAACCTGGGCATCGATTCTCACGCCGCTTTCGATAAATTCGCCCAGCGCGACTTGTTTCTCGATAACGATTATCGCGCCGATGCTCTTGGTTGAAAGACTTACTACCGCCTGAACGATTTCTTCAATCGTCTGTGAAAGGTGATTTTGATGCGAACTTAGAAACGCCCCTGCCTGACCGATTTGTATCAGCATTCTGCGCAGTTCCGGCTGGAACGCCGCCACCGCGATTATCAATACGAGAATAAGAAAACTGCTGTATAAATACTGAAGCCTCTCGAACTCAAATTGCACAATCAGCAATTTAAGTATCATTGAACCGGAAAGCAGAAGAATTATAACCCCTCGGAATAAACGCTCGCCGCGTGTGCCTTCAAGAAAATCGACCGCCCAATAGACAACAAGACCGATTAGCAGCAGCTCGATTGCGACAATCAGCGGATTGTACGTCTCGACTCGACCGAAATATTCTAAAATCGCATCCAAACTATTTCAGGCCTCAAATCCTTTTTTGTCCTCTCGGCGATTTTTACGCCGATGCCTTATCTAACTGTATATTCTGTAAGTCTGCTCGGCCGGTCTGTCTGGAAGGCCGCGTCAACGTCATCAGTTATCATCTGGTCGGTGAGCGTTCTCTGACGCTTATGGTCGTCCGCTCTTTCGGCAGCGGTTTCGCCAAGACCGTGACAGCCGCTGACAGATGCACCGATTACCGTCAAAACAAACGCAAGCAGAATACTAATCAAAACTTTTTTCATTATACCTTCCCTAAGGGAAAAATATGCTAACTACAACACAATAATGAGTTTAACAGCTACAAGCCATTTTGTACACATATATTCTAACAGATAATTCCTTATATGTCAATTTAGGTAATTTTTTAAAGCAAAAATTTATTTTTACCCGGCATTTGTGCCGAGACAATGCTCAAAAAAAGAGCAAATTTAGCCTATTTTACCGGACGAACGATTTTCCCCCTCAAATTGAGTCCTTGAATATATTTTTTTTTACGTTATGCTCTCTCTATGAAATTTCCAAAAAATACAACTATTCAGTCGCACACGATAACCATCGTGCCGCGGTACTGCGAAACCGACCAGGCGGGCGTAATTCATCACAGCGTCTATCCGATTTATTTTGAGATGGGCAGAACCGAGCTTTTGCGTGTCAACGGTCTGGCCTATAAAGACCTCGAACGCGAGGGGTTTTATATGGTGGTTGCCGAGCTGCATCTGAAATATCGCAGACCTGCCTATTACGATGAAACACTTGAGCTTATTACCGAATGCACAAAAATCACATCCGCCAGGATTGAACACTCATATAAATTGATTCGACCCGGAATCGGCCTGCTGTTAGTCGAGGGTTCGAGCATACTCGCCTGCGTTGATGACAACGGCAAACCGCACCGAGTACCTGAATTTATGTATCCTGAAGTTTGAGGCAATCTCTAAAAATGTAAAACAGAGCCGCGACAGTAATGGAGCGGTCAAAAACAACGTTTATTATATTTGATGGTCAATTTTTAGAGATGCCCTTGAGTTATATGATGCCGGCAAAATTTGCAAAGCTGTGCGTTGAAGAAAACCGCGTGGGCTAAAGCCCACCCTACAAAACTTTTTTAGACAGGATAACTCGCCGCGATGCGCGTCGCAGCGGGCAGGATTGACGGGATAAAAGGCACAAAGTCGTGGAATCGGCTATCGCCGATGAGATTTAATAAGAACCGGACAAAAAAAACAGGGACAGCATAGAAATGAATGAAGGTATCGGTTACGCGTTGCTTAGCTTATTTTTTGCGGGAGCAAGCGACACTGTTTTCAAAAAGCAGGCAACGAGCGGACACTGTGTAGGACAATATATGATTATTGTCGGCTTAGTGTGGACAGTCGTATTTTCGACGGCGGCATTTATTCAAAATGAATATACGCCTAATTCAACTACAATATTTTATTCTCTGATAACAGGCTTGTTTTCCGCGACGGCGAATTATTTACTTATTTACAGTATGCAAAAGCTGCAGGCCGGTATCGCGGCTACGATTTACAGGCTCAATATGGCGATAGCGGTTTTTGCGGCGGTTGTATTCCTGAACGAAACTCTTTCTTCGCTTAAAGTCATCGGCGTTTTGATTGCAATAGTTTCAATAATACTGTTCTTCGACCGTTCCAATAATACGTCTTCTGTGCTGTCCGCCGCCGTTTTTATAGCGATAACGGCCAGTTTGCTTCGCGCATTAATGGGTATAGGTTATAAATTAGCTATGGCCAAAGGCGTACAGCATAATTGGTTTTTGGCGGGAAACGGACTGTGCTGGACTCTGACCGGATTACTGAACATTATGTTCACGGATAAAGTATTTAAGGTTCACCTTGAGAATATATGGACCGGTTTGCTGTCCGGATTATTGATATGCGGAATAGTATTTTTCTTTGCCAAAGCATTGACCTGCGGTCAGGCAAGCGTTATTATTCCAATAGCCCAGATGAGCTTTATCGTAACAACGCTGCTGGCGTGGTTCATCTGGAAAGAAAAATTGTCCAAAAGAGTATTGATAGGTATGGTTCTGGCCTGCGTCAGCATTTTATTGCTAAGCAGCGCAAAGTAAAAATGTTCAGGCATTAACCCATTTTTTCAGGAGGTTCAAAATATGGCAATAAATATAACTTCTGACTGGCATATTCATTCTACGAGTTCCTGCGACGGACATATGGCGTTTAAAGACCTTATTAAAATTATGCCGGAAAAAGGCATTGTTAATTTTGGCGTTTCTGACCACCTTAGCACTCCAAAAATGTTAATAGACCTTATCAATTCACGCATGGAGTTTGATGCGATTAAACCATCTGCCGGCTCATTGAATTTTCATTTTGGGATTGAAGCAAGCTCAATATCGAAATGGGAATTGGAAACGATGCTTCAGAAGGGATTGGGAGATAGAAATTTGGGCATTCGCCAAGGCGGGCCTTATGACGATGAGCCTGCTATGTTTTTGACAAAAGAGCTTGTTGACAAATACAATATTGAATATGTGCTCGCCGGAGTTCATTTCGCTCTATATGTTCCATTAGAGCGAGAGGCCGTTATTAGTTCTTATCACCGCCAGAATATGTTTTTGGCCAATAATCCGCTGGTAACAGTTATCGCTCATCCGTGGTGGTTTGGGGACGTTAATGGATACTGGGCGGAGCCAGACGGCAAAATGCTGACAGGTCCGTGGTTTGATGATTTTGCCGGTGCAATTCCTAAATCAATGCATGATGAGTTCGCCTCGGCAGTAGTCCAAAATAATAAGATTGTGGAAATAAACATGGTTATGATTTTGGGACCCCAGTGGACAGAAAGGTTTAAATCCGACTACATAGACTGGTTATCATTTATGAAATCCAGAAACGTTAAATTTAGTATTGGCTCCGATTGCCATGGCCCCGATTACAGCATAGACGGTTATCAGATTGCAATCGATTTGAGAAAGGCGGAGAGAATTTTGGCTGGCGCAGGTTTCACAAACGCCGACATCTGGTGTTTGTGAGCTACGTGAGCAACCCGACCATCGTGAAAGCTCTACGGCTCGGCAACTATCTCCGGGGCTGTCCAGCCTGCGTACGATGGGCCGCCGCTCCCATCGGAGCCAAATTCAAAGAGAACATACTGCCCGGCATAAGCTGATATGTCCACATCGAACGGCTGCATCTGATACGGCTTGTCTCCCGGCGGCACTCGGAGTACTACGGCGCCGTTGATTCGCACATGACCATCGCCAAGGGTAATGGGATTTTCAAACATACCGTACGCGCCCTTAAGCCGAAGGCTCTTAACATTGGGCAGCCTGCCGACTATATAGGCCTTTCCGTTAACGTGGTTGAAGAAGCCATCGCCGGTAACGGCGACAAACCCTTTGTTTGCGCCCACAGCCCTCTGCCATGGGGAGCTGACCCATTTACCTTTCAGTTCCGTATCCGTCCTCTTGAATGCCAGCAGCATTGAGGATGATGTTTTCTTTCCGCCAGCATCTTCAGAGGGCGTATTGCTGTCGGCTTTCAGTGCGATAAAATATCCAAGGTCGCCGGGCTTTTTTGACAGGGAGGCGTTTATGACAGCCGATACCGTTTTCACTATGCGGTCAACTTCCAGTTTCTGTCCATCCAGATAGACATCGTAATCATCCGGGACGTAAGCCTCAATGCTGCCGCTGCCGGAGAAGACGTACTTGTAGAAATCGCCGTTTTCACCGACCTCCTGACTCTGGATATGCCGGCCGTAATCTGCTGGAACTTTTGTTATGTGAAAGGCATCCTGTGGCAGCTTAATTGATTCGTCAAATAAATATGTGCGATTCGGGTCGAGCGCAAGAAGAACGCTACCGTTATAAAATGTCCAGTTTGGGAGCGCACCGGGGCCTGGCCATGAGGTTACGCCGGTAATGCGAGTACCGACCCATATTGGCTTTTTATCAGGTTCATAGACTATGAGGCAGCGGATGATTGGCGGAGGGCGGTGGATGACCCACTGAAGCCTGCCGATGACCGGCGGAGAGCAGTGGATGATTCCCGGAGGCCGGCAATGACTCGCGGAGAGCAACGGATGACTCACTGAAGCCCGCGGATGATCCGCGGGTGGCGGTGGATGACTCGTAACTTCCCGAGCAAATGCACCCCTGTAAAAAATTATGCGGCGATGTCGTCTTCTGCAATTTTCGCCTTTTTTAGCGGTGGTTTCCAATTGCT
>MHXU01000068.1 GCA_001824555.1 Planctomycetes bacterium GWC2_45_44 | reverse complement strand
GTCCTGACTAAACCACATAATAGTGCGAGATTCTAATGGTTTTGCCTTGATTTTACAAGTATGAAAATCTGCCGCAGGATACTTTTTACAATTCTGGCCGGCGAAAACACTAACGGCGTTTGTCCGGCAGGAACAAACTTACCGCCCGCACCACCCGCGTCGCCCGGCACATCGCCGAGAATTTGAATGTCCTTTTTGTCCGCGCAGCCAAATCCGATTTTTTTGGCGGTCTGAATAATCGGTAAATCCTCCGCCGAAATCCCCATCAAATCGCAGCAAACAAGCTCAACCGCAATCGGCTCAACGCCCCCGATAAGCCAGCCGAACTTTTTCGGCTCGCCGTTTATCGGGCCTGGGCCTTCCATCGCGACAATCCCATCGACAATCGTCAAAACCGGATTCGTCAGCCGATAAATGTCGAGCAGCATCGTACAGAAACCCTCGAACGTCTTGCCCTTTCGATAATGCCAGACCGCCTTTGCTTTGCCGCTAACCGTGCCGAACATATTTTTCACCGCGATTGTCGCGCCGAGCTGCTGATGCGTTTTTAGCTTCGGCAGATTGATAATTTTATCAGCGTCAAGAGCAACCGAACTTATCCCGATTTTCGTACCGCAGTGTTCAAGCGTTCTTTTGACTGGTTTATCGAGCTGCTTTATTTCCACGCCGAGTTTTTTCAGCGGCTCAACAATTCCCAGTACGGCCGCGCAGGCCGCCGCGTCCGCCCAGGCGGGCGAGTCGCCGACAAAAGGCCTCGCCCCGAAATCCAGCAGAATTTTCGCAAGCTCGATAATCACAACGGGATTAGTCTGTGTTGCGCACTCGGCAGGTTTGGGCGCAATCATATTGGGCTTGATTAAAACCCGTTCGCCTCTGCTTATAAAACGCTCCAGCCTGCCGAGCAGTTCAAAATGCCGAAGCAGACAGGCGTTCACATTTTTGTTATTATAGTCAGTACATTTTGTCAGCGATACTTTTGTCATAATATCTGCGTAATTCTACCGTCATCTGTCATTTATTCAACTTGTTCTTTTTCGCAAACCAGATTACAATGCCGCTGAATTATGAAAGAACTGCTGAAAAAACTTATTGAAGCTAAATCAACGCCCGACCTCGGCGAAATCCAATGCGCAAACGTATTGGCGGACTTTTTCTCATCTGTCGGCATAGAATCCAATGTCGAAGTATGGGATAACAATAGAGCCAATATCACCGCAACCATAAAATCGACCGGCCAAAATCCCGCCCTGTTATTCGTAAGCCATCTCGATGTCGTCCCGGCGAGCAAACAGGGTTGGCATACGGACGCGTTTATCGCGACAGAACAGGATGGCAAAATCTTCGGCAGAGGCGCCTGCGATATGAAAGCCGGTATGGCGACAGTCGCGGCAACTATGGCTGAAATAAAAAAATCCGGCGTTAATCTAAAATCAGACATTATCTTTTCCGCAACCGCCGGAGAAGAAACAGATAGCTGCGGAATCGTAAAGTTTTTAAAATCATTCAGCGTAAAAAATCTCTGCGGAGCGCTCGTGCCGGAGCCGACCGGCTTTGAACTCATCACCGCTCATCGAGGGCTTTTATGGCTTGAGATTACGACGAAGGGCAAAACCGCTCACGGCTCAATGCCGCATCTCGGAATAAACGCAATTGAATCGATGCGGGCGTTTCTAAGCGAATTTGAGCATTACGACCTTACGGCCGTCAAAGATAAACTGCTCGGCACAGGCTCAAAGAGCGTCAATAAAATCAAAGGCGGCAGCGCAACAAACGTCATACCCGATAAATGCTCCGCACAAATAGACATCAGAACAATCGCTGAACACGACCACAGCGAAATCCAAAAGGACATCGAAGCAATTTTCGCAAAAGTATCGCAGAGCAAAAAAGATTTCAGCGCAGCGATTGAAGTGTTGAGAGATGTCAAAGCTCTTAAAACAAATTCGGATTGCAAATTTGTTGATGACATAAAAAAAATTACAGGCATTACCCAAACAACCGCTGCACCATTCACAACTGATGCACCGTTCATCGCGGAATTGAGTATCCCTGTCGTTATCTTCGGCCCCGGCAGCGGCGAAACCTGCCACAAGCCGAATGAATATGTCGAAATCGCGGACTTACAAAAGGCGGTAGAGATTTACAAAAAGATAATCCTGCACTTCGCGAAATAGGCACAGAGCCACAAATAATTATAAATTGAAATTTGAGAGATGCAATAATGGCACGCAGAGAACGTAAAATTGTTGTAGTCAATGACAGAATTCAGAAAAATTATCGTTATGAGATTGCCGCGCCTGTCGGTAGAAATTTCGCTCCCGGCTTCAGACCGCAGCTTACCCCGAAAGAAATGCTCCAATTAGGCGTATTCGGCGGGAAATATATGACCGACTGCCGAGATGAGTTTCCCGATGACTGGTTTAAGAACGCTAAACTTAGCCCCGACAAACACGATGCGAAGCTGAACTTCTTCGGCGTTGATGCCAGCCAGCCGTTATCTGTCTGGCGTGACAAAGGATGGATTTATCCCGATGACCCGCGCGGATGGTTTCAATGGTATTGCAGATATTACGTTGGCCGCCGACTCGACGAAGAAGACCAAAGACAGATAAAGAGGTGGAGAGCGATGACAAGGCACATCGCGCAAATAAAATTAAATTGCAAAAAGGGCGACTTGAATTGCCGCAAAAAACAACGCCAGGCTCTCTTGCATTGGGCTTACGACAGCAGAAAAATGTAGCTTCCGCGTGGACAGCCCCTTCGACGGAGCTCAGGGCAGGCAGAGATATATGTTTTTAGACACACTCGCAGAAAACCGCGTGGGCTGAAGCCCACCCTACAAATCCCAACTGCCGAAATTATTAAATTTAACGAATTTTTAATGTAACTAAGTCATTTTAAAGATTCCCATTTATAAAGTCGTTAGACGGCTTTTGGCCGCCGGCCTCCAACGTCGCCACTGGACGATTCTGCCAAAGAGGTTGGGCGGTTTTTCACGCTGGCAACTTTCTTACGCAGACACGACTACTCAACACCAACATCCTGTCGGAGTGAGAGAAAGTTTCGCACATCCGTGTACGAAAGACCCGCAAATTTATATGCCGCTGCGGGTCTTGGCGGCTCTGGGAATAGAAGTGCATTTAAGGCACAAAGCGGCAAAGGCACATAGAAACTATGAAAACCGCGTGGGCTAAGAGCCCACCCTACGCTGAATTGTTTTTAAATGCCGGGCTTCTATTTCAGAATTTTGGTCTCCTTAAAAATAATTGAGTATTGAAAATTTAATTACCGCTCCATTACTGTCGCGGCTCTGTAGGTCTCTGTATTACATTAAAACTTGCGCGGTTTTGCTGAAAATTGGCCGAAAATTTTAAGGGGCGGTTTTGTAAATGCTTATGAAATAAGAAGAAATGTTTTTTATTTTTTTTTAATTGCGCAAGTTTTTGCTTGCGCGTTTGGCTGAAAAAAAGTGAAAAACTAATAGTGAATAGTGAAAAGTTGTGGAATCGGCCTGATGGCCGAGATGATTTTAATGGCGGGGGAATTTTTTTTAATGCGGAGTTGACAAAAAGCACAAAAATTATTTTATAACATCTTTATTTACAATGATTTAAAAAAATATGAAAAATACATCAATTTTTTGGTTGCAAAAATCGGAACCCTGTATTATTATGAGCCATAGAAACCTATAACTCTAAAGAAGAAAAGGTTTCCGCAAAGAAGAAAGTGAAAGATGGAAATGTGCTATATATGGAAAGGCTTATAGCACAGGGAAACTATTAAGGGTAAAGTATGAAGGTTAAAAATACTGATTTTCGTGGTTGTTTCCCCTGCGTCGATCAGGCAAATTCGGACTGGATGTCTATCTTTTCCGGAGATTGCCTGAAGAAACGCAGGATAATCTCCGGGTATATATACGGAGATTATAACAATGCTTACGGATGCTATTAAAAATCTAAAAAAGTATTTTAAAAATTCTCTTCCTGAAATTGCTGACGATTATAAAGCAAGCAATTTAAGGGAAGCTATTAGTCTGCTTGATAAAGCAGAAATCTTATCGCATCGGGATTCTGACAGAGACGAAATTAATCGTCTGATATCAAGGGCGTTAATCCTGGGCGATAATGCAGGTGGTCTTAATGAAAGATTTAACTCAATTCAAACTCAAATCCAGCGGGGAAATAATAAAACGCCTGAGACTGGAAAAGAACATCAGTTTACGCGATCTTGAAAGCGAAACCAAAATAAACCGCAGCTTATTGAGCCGTTATGAAAACGGCCAATTATCAATTTCCATGGATTCATTGGAAGCAATTGCCAAAGCACTTGACATACCGGTTCCATATCTGATAATAGAATTATTAAAACACAAATATCCTCACCTTACAGATAATAAAAGCAATATTTCAAATATTCTCAATGAGTTATCAGCAGCTTTATTAAAAACAGAGGAAACGAGTAATTAAAACCATGTGTGATTATTATAATTTTGGAGAGTTCTAACTGTGAATCTTGATATAACCGCTCAGAATCTTGAAGGCAATAGTAGCAAGGCGCGTTTGAGAGAAATCCCCGATATATGTCCGATATGTCATCGGAGTATCCACCCTAAAAATGTTGGTAACTTTCTACTAACCCCAAGAGGTCTGGTACAAGCGGTATTCCGTTGTACAAGCCAAAAATGCGAAGAACTGTTTATTGCAACCTATACAATAGTAGGTGGTGCCAATGAATGTAGACTCCATAATATCGCGCCAAAAAATCCGAAGAAAAGCGAATTTCCTCAAACTATTTGTGATATCTCACCGACATTTGTAGATATCTATAATCAAACGATTGCAGCCGAAGCTATTGGATTAACTGAAATAGTTGGTATCGGGTTGCGAAAAGCACTCGAATTTTTAATAAAGGATTTTGCGGCCAAACAAAAGCCATCTGAAGGTGAGGCTATCAAGAAAGTTTTTCTGGGTAAGTGCATTCAGGACTACATTGACGACACGAATGTCAAGCAGTGTGCTAAAAGAGCCGCTTGGCTTGGAAACGATGAAACTCATTATATTCGAAAATGGGAAGACAAAGACGTGACTGATCTCAAGTTACTGATAAGACTTACTACTAACTGGATCGAGAACGTTATACTCACTCAAAAATATGCTGATGAAATGACTGAAACAGGTGCATAATTAATCGCTATAAAATTAGTTATGTAGGGTGGGGTAGCTTTGCTTTTTGATAATTGATTTTCTTATGACCCCTCATTTACATTCGGGGCTCTGATGATACGAATTTGAAATCACAGATTTGAAAAAATGGATTCCCGCCTGCGCGGGAATGACACAAAGAGATTGCCACGCTGCGCTCGCAATGACCCTGCACCAGAGGAAAATGTTGAACACGGAATCTTATTTTTTTTAGATAGGATAACAAAACATAGGGAGTAAAGACGCACGGCCGTGCGTCTCTACCACGGAATCGGCGATGCCGATGGAGTTTTTAAAAAGATTTCTCCGCTGCGCGTCGAAATGACAGTGTTTCTTTACCACGAAAAAACAACCCCGACATAATAGCCGGGGTCATTTTAAATTTTTCAATCAAACAATTTCGCTAAAAGCGAGATTGCTTCGCTTCGCTCGCAATGACATATCTTCTTTATTCTTCCATAACTTGTTTGTTCTTTGCGTATTGAGCGACAATCTGCTGCTGGACGTTTGGCGGGACGACTTCATAATGACTAATCGTCATCGAATAGCTGCCCTGACCGCCGGTTACGCTTTTGAGCTGACTGTCGTAATTTGCGATTTCGACCAACGGCACCTGCGCCTTAATCGTTATCATATTGCCCGCAAGCATATCCTGACCCTGCACTCGGCCTCGCTTGCTTGATAAATCTCCCGCGATATCGCCGACATAATCAGCAGGTATCGTAATTTCGATATTTACAATCGGCTCAAGCAGTCCCGGCCTTGCCTTGCTGACAGCGTCGATAAACGCACCCTTGCCAGCGGCACGGAACGCGACTTCCTTCGAGTCAACCGGATGGTGTTTGCCGTCGGTAATGGAAACCTTAACATCCTGCATCGGGAAGCCTGCCACAACGCCTCTTTCCATAACATCGTTGATGCCCTTTGTAATCGGAGCTTCAAACTGTCCCGGAATAGAGCCGCCGAAAATATCCCAGCTAAACTGCAGCGGCGGCTGCGAGCCTCTTTCTGCCGGTTCAACATTAAGAAAAACTTCGCCGAACTGGCCTGCGCCGCCGGTCTGTTTTTTATGTCTGTAATGGCCATCGGCCTTTGCGGTAATCGTCTCGCGATACGGAATCTTTGGCTGCTGCGTCGTAACGCCAAGCTTAAATCGCTTTTCCATTTTAGAAATCATAATTCGCAAATGCAAATCGCCCATACCGCTGATAATCAGTTCTTTTGTCTGATGGTCTCTGGTAACTTTAAAGCAAACGTCTTCTTCGGTAAGTTTTTCCATAGCTGTACCGATTTTCTGCTCATCGCCTCTCGATGTCGGCTCAAGAGCCAGACTGAACATCGGGCTCGGCAGTTTCGGCATTTCGAATTTGCCGCTCATTTTGCCGTCGTGAATAAGGTCGCCGATTTTAAGCTCTTCGATTTTCGCCAGCGTGATAATATCGCCTGCGATACCCGCCGGCGTTTCGCTTATTTCAGCGCCCTGCGTCTTCAAAATGTGGCCGGGGCGAATAGCTTTTTTGTCGTGATTGATGAACATCGCAGTATCGCTCTTGAGCGTACCGCTGAAAATTCTGATTGACGCGTATTTCATATTCGAGCGCGGCTCAAAACCAATCCTGAACACAAGCCCGGCAAGCGGTGCGCCGGGGTCAGCCTTAATTTCAGTTTTCTTATCGCCGTCAACAAGTATTCCGGGCCTGGCGTTTGCCGGCGACGGAGCTTCTTCAACGATAAAATCGAGCAGTTCGGCAACGCCTATTTCTTTTCTGGCGTTGGTGAAAAATATCGGAACTATTTTTCCGCCGAGCAATGCCTTTGTGAAAACCTGGGCGATTGTTTCTTTTGATATTTTTTCGCCGCCGAGATACGCTTCCATAACAGCGTCGTCAGCCTCGACCGCCGACTCGACCAGCTCCAAATGAGCTGATGCCGCGTCCATAACGGGCGAATCGCCGACCTCGTTCATAATACAATCTATCACCGAGCCGTGGTCAGCGGCAGGCAGATTTGCGCACTTGCACGAAATGCCGAACGTCTGCTGGATATTGCTGACTAATTCAGCCATATCCGCGTTTTCAGCGTCCATTTTATTGATAATAATAAATCGCGGCTTGCCGGAATCCGCCGCAGCGGCGAAAAGTTTTCGAGTATTCATTTCGATGCCGCTCGATGCGCTGATAACGACGGCGCAGCAGTCAGCCGCCGAGATGCTCGTCAACGCCGCGCCGACGAAATCTGGATAGCCGGGCGTGTCGATGAGATTGATGGTCTTTCCTTTGTGGGTCGTGTGAAGAATAGCGGAGTGAATTGAATTGCCTCTCTCCTTTTCTTCTTCATCGAAGTCGGCGACGGTATTTTTTTCTTCAACCGTTCCGAGCCTTTTGATTAAGCCGGTTTTGTGTAGAATTGATTCAGCCAGACTTGTTTTGCCGCATCCTGCGTGCCCGAGAAGAACAACGTTGCGAATATCTTCTATACCTGCCACTATTAGGACTCCTGTAATTAGATTACCTTTGTCGGTTATTAGCTAAACAGTATAAATACCTAAGACCGTGGATGATACAGCAAAAGCCGGGGTGGGGCAAGGGCAAAAACCGGCAGGCTTGAATTTTTAAGTTCTCGACTGTTCCGCTCCTCTTTGCGGGCCAAAAACAAGCTGGGGAACAAGGATTCGAACCTTGACTAAATGGTTCAGAGCCACTCGTGCTACCATTACACTATTCCCCAGTGCAGCCCAATGTCTTGCGGGGTAAGTTAATCTGAAAGCCCGCTTGTGTCAACGGCTTTTTGGGGATGTCCCCGCTTAGACACTATCTATAAGCTTGCGGCAGCGTTGAATATCAAACTGGACATCACAAATACTTACAAAACCCAACTCGCCCCAAAACGATTCGGGGCCTTTGTATTCCTTCAAAAGCTCATCGAGCAACCGTTCCTGTGTCCTGCTGGCCATAGAATTCTTTCATGTCTAAAAGTAACTATTCTATGACCCTTTACACAACTTATTTTACACCCTCTGATTTTAGCCATCAGTCTTTTATGCCTAAATCCTCTTTTGTGATGATGCTCTCGAATTTATAACCTGCTGCGGTAATGTTTTCGCCGGCACCTTGTTTGCGGTCAATCACTGCGACAATTTTCTTAACCTTTGCGCCTGCCTCGGTAATAATTTTCGCCGCTTCAAGAACCTGCCCGCCTGTGGTGGCAATATCTTCGACAAGCAGAACAACATCGTCTTTTTTCAAAACGCCTTCAATCATTTTGCTTGTGCCATAATCTTTTTTGCTGTTGCGGACGATTATCCATTTTTTGTTTGTCGCCATTGCTGTCGCCGCGGCAAGAGCAACTCCGCCTAATTCCGCTCCCGCTATAAGCGTAACATCACCGCCTGCGTGTTTTGCGAATTCTTCGCCGAGAGCTTTTAAAATATCAGGATGAGTTTCAAACAAATACTTATCGAGATAGTATTTGCTCTTTTTGCCGCTGCGAAGCGTAAAATCGCCTTCCAAATATGATGTTTCTTTAACTCTTTTTATTAGTTCCTGCTTTGTCATCGAAATTTTCCTGTTAAACTTTGAGTTCCGTTTTCTTATTTATTTGTCCGCGATATTTTCTAATCGCCGGTTTTACAACTTCTGCGATAAAATCATCGACCTGCTCCGGCGCTCTGCCGACATAATCAGCCGG
>MHXU01000067.1 GCA_001824555.1 Planctomycetes bacterium GWC2_45_44 | reverse complement strand
AAATCGGAAAGCTGAAACTTAGAATTAACGAGTGGATAAGAACCAGTCCTGTTCGTCTGATTGGTGCAGAGAACAATCAAATCGGCGTAGTGCCTGTCAATGAGGCGATGGATATGGCAAGACAGGCCGGGCTTGACCTTGTCGAGATAGCTCCTGAAGCCAGTCCGCCGGTGTGCAGGATTATGGATTTCGGCAAATATCTGTATGAACTAAAGAGAAAAGAAAAACAGAACGTAAAAAAGCAGCACGCTGTTACGCTTAAGGAAATTCGTCTTCGGCCTACGACCGACGAGCATGACTGCCAGACGAAGCTGAATCACGCCCGTGCCTTTTTCGAGAAGGGCCACAAAGTTCAGTTCACGCTGATGTTCAGAGGCAGGGAAATGCTGCACGTTGAGCAGGGCAAGACGCTGATGCAGGATATAATTACCAAACTCGAAGATGTTGCCAAAGTTGACAGAAACCCGTCTCTGCTCGGCAAAAGAATGACGGTAATGATGGCGCCGAAGTAAATTTTAGGTCAAATTCAGGGACATTGTCAGATTATAGTTGACCGGCAGGGGGCGGCTTGTTAAGATTCTATCCCTATTTTCTCATAAAATTTAGTTATTAAAGGTTGAATATTATGCCTAAACAAAAGACACATAAAGGTTTAAAGAAACGCGTAAAGGTAACCGCAAGCGGCAAAATAGTAGGTAAAAAAGCCGGAAAAGGTCACCTTTTGAGCTGTAAATCCGCAAACAGACGACGAAATCTCAAAAAACCGCTGATTATCGGCGGTGTTGGCGTGAAAACGCTTAAAGAAATGCTCGGTAAAGGCGCTTAATTCGCCTTCCGATTCCTTGCTTCTCGGCTATGTTATCGGCTGCCGCCAGCAGGAAGATTTTATTTTAGAAAGGAAAGCTGATGCCACGTATTAAGAAGGGTGCTGCCACAAGGCGTGCCCGCAAGAGAGTTATGAAAGCTGTCAGGGGCCATTACGGCAATCCCGGCACGACATATCATTTAGCCAAAGAAGCCGCTGTTAAGGCTCTGGTCAACGCTCGAATCGGCAGGAAACAGAAAAAACGCATATACAGAAGTATGTGGATTGTCCGTTTAAGCGCAGCCTGCGAAATGAGGCAAATCCGCTACAGCTTATTTATCAACGGCTGCAAAAAAGCGAATATTCTGCTCAACAGAAAAATGCTTAGCGAAATCGCTATCAGAGACCCGGAAGCTTTTGACGCTATCGTCGAAAAAGTCAAAGCAGCGTTATAAGAAAATCCTAAGCACGAAATCCTAAATCCGAGACAAATTCAAAACTCGAATTTTCAAATGTTAAAGATGGGGAAGTTGCCGGTTTTGAATTTTGGTAATTTAGATTTGTTTCGGATTTGGATATTTGGATTTCGGATTTATTTGCATTTATGCTTGATGAATTCAAAAAAATCGGACAGGAAGCGTTAGATTCGCTCAAACACGTTGCCGATGCCGAGCAGCTTGAGCAGTTCCGCATTCGTTTTCTGGCGCGCAAGGGACTTGTTACCGATATGTTGAGCAAAATCGGCTCGTTTCCCGCTGAACAGAAAAAGGAAGCCGGCGCTTTGGCCAACAAAGTCAAGCAGGAAGTAACAGCCGCGTTTGAATCGCTCAAAGCGACGCTTGGCACATCATCAGCCAAAAAAGAACCGCTCGAAGACGTTACGCTGCCGGGCGTTGATTTTCAAATCGGCAAAAGTCACATAATTACGCAGACCAAAAACGAACTTCTCGAAATTTTCGCGCGGATGGGGTTCGACATTGCTTACGGCCCGGAAGTCGAAGACGAATGGCATAATTTCATCGCATTGAATATCCCGCCCGAACATCCCGCTCGTGACCCTGCGGATAATTTTTATATCGACGACAACAGACTCCTTCGCAGCCAGACTTCGACGATTCAGATTCGCGTTATGAACAGTCAAAAGCCGCCAATCCGAGTTGTCGCCCCCGGACGCGTTTATAGACCCGATACCGTTGACGCTACGCATATGTTTATGTTTCATCAGCTCGAAGCTCTTGTCGTGGACGAGGGTGTTTCGATGGTTGATATGAAAAGCACTATTGCGCAGTTCATCGCCGCGTTTTTTGGTCCTGATATAAAATGGCGATTGCGTCCGAGTTTTTTCCCGTTCACCGAACCCAGTGCCGAAGTTGATATGCTGTTTATTGACAAGACCGGCGGCGAAAAATGGATTGAAGTCGGCGGCTGCGGTATGGTTGACCCCAATGTTTTCAGCGGCGTGGGAATCGACAGCGAAAAGTATACAGGCTGGGCTTTCGGCTTTGGAATCGAACGGCTTGCTATGCGAAAATACGGCATAACAGACATCAGACTGCTGTTTGAAAACGACATCCGCTTTCTAAAACAATTCTAAAGGTTATCTCTGCTTTGCAGGCTGCGGCAATCCATAACAGGCTGTAAAACAATCGCTTATGGAAACTTTTGCGCCTGGTATAGGCTTGAAACAGCCATTTGGACTGCATAAAACAATGCTCGGGAGAGGACTCGAACCTCCATGGGCCGAAGCCCACCAGCCCCTCAAGCTGGCGCGTCTGCCAATTCCGCCACCCGAGCGATGTCAGAGAGGGGATAATACCGCAAAAACAGACTAAATCAAGAGGTTTTTTATGGAATAAAACCATCCCGGCGGATTATTATTGCGGTGTAGCCGCCATCGTGGTCGAAGTTTTCCGCAGACGGCAAAGTCAATTTTTCCCGCTCAAAAATAAATCCCGGCTCGTCTTTCAAAAAAATGTCCACGATATTTCTGTTTTCCTGATTTAAAATACTGCACGTACTATAACAGATTTTCCCGCCGGGCTTGACGAAGTTCGCGGCTGATTTGAGAATGCCAAGCTGAACCCGCTCAATCGAATCGAGCATATTCCTTGTCAGTCTGTATCTTACCTCAACTCGTTTTGCCAAAACGCCTGTGTTTGAGCAGGGGACATCGACAATGACGGCATCCGCAGTGGAAAAACATGCTTGGTCTTCGAGCAAAGTTTTATAATCCCTCGTTTCAATCGAAGTTATGCCGAGCCTGTTAATGTTTTCGGCAAGCTTTGTTAGTCGAGCGGCATCTATGTCGGAAGCGATTATGGCGGCTTTGTCGCAGGTCGATTCGGCAAGCTGCGTTGTTTTTGTGCCGGGCGCAGCGCATAAGTCGAAAATTTTCCAGCTCGTTTGTGGATTTAAGAATGGCACGACCGATGACGCGGTTAAATCCTGTATGACGAAAAGACCCTGCTTAAATGCGTCCAGCTCCGCCAGACTGCCGGGGTTGTTTATTTTGAGCATATCGGATTGCTCGACTAACTGACAATCGATATTTTCCGCTTGTAAAATTTCGCGAAGTTTATCGGCGGTTGTTTTTAATTTATTCGGCCTTGCATAGACCGACGGTTTTCGATTCGATGCGAAACAAATCTGAAGTGTTTTTTCATAGCCCAATTGTGCGAGCAGTTGCTCAACGAGCCAAATCGGCAGCGAAAACGCCAGATTCAAATATTCTATTCTGAATTTTTTCGCGTCCGGCAGAATTTCCATATTAAATTCGCAGCCCGTCTGCGGATTGAGCGGTAAGGTTTTTTCCGGCGGGGCGGTTTTCAATTCGGCTGATTTATTTTTTATTGCCCGGCAGATATTTCGCAGCACGGCATTGACAAAACCTGCCGCCTTTTTTGAGGCTGTCTCACAAGACAGCTCGACCGCCTCATTTACAATCGCATAATCAGCCTGATTCGTGAAAACCAATTCATAAGCGGCGATTCTGATACAGTTGAGCGCACTTGTGTTGATTCGTTTGATTTTTCGAGCGGATATTTTTTCGATGAGATTGTCGATGAACGTCAAATTTCTGATTGTGCCCAGCGCGATGTCAACTAAGCCCGCACGATTTTGAATATCGTCGCCGAATTGAACAATGAGTTCGGCCAGATTTTGCTTCTCCGGCCTGAAGTGCGTTAAAACCTGCCAGGCGGCAGAACGATAATTATTTTCTACTGACATTAAACGTCGCTCTCCGGCGTAATGAAATAATCGCCTTTGCCGGAGCCTCTGCCGTTAAGAAAAGATTTTAAATCCATTATTTTTCCGCCCTGCGGTTTGAGTTCGATGATTTTAAGTGAACCTGTGCCGCAGAGGATATTTAAATTTTCATCTATCGTGCCGAATTGAGCGTTTTTGCCGTCCGTTGAAATGATTTGAGTTTTGACTATGATCGCGGGGATTTTTTTGCCGGCTTTAGCGTTGACGAAAGTCGCGGTTGCGCCAGGCCAGGGGCAAAGGCCTCTCACTTTATTATGAATGTTTTGTGCCGAGTCGGCAAAATCGAGAAAGCCGACGGTTTTGCTCAATTTGGGAGCTTTGCTTGCTTTTGAGTTGTCCTGCTTTTTATACTCGGCTGTGCCTGCTGCGATTTTGTCAATGGTTTGCACAAGCAGGGGGGCGGCGAGTTTGGCCAGCGCATCGTGGATGTCGCCTGCGGTATCGTCCTCGGCGATTTTCAATTCTGCGGTCGCAAGGATTTCGCCGGCATCCATTGTTTGCGCCAGCGTGATGACGCTTATGCCTGTAAATTTTTCGTCGTTGATTATCGCCCAGTTAATTGGCGCAGCTCCGCGATATTTCGGCAGCAGCGAGCCGTGGACGTTTATTGCGCCTTTCGGCGGAATGCTTATTATTTCCAGAGAAATTTTCTGCCCGAACGCTATAACGACAAGCAAATCCGGTGCGAGTTTTCGCAGCAGTGCGATTCCGGTTGCGGTGTTTATGTCCTCAATCGCTGAAAAGTGGGTCTTGTTTTCGAGAGCCCATTGTTCGATGTCATTCGGGCGGAGTTTCTGGCCTCTGCCTGCTTGTTTGGCTGGATGTGTGATTATATGCGCAAGAGTATGCCCGGACGCTTTGATGGCGTTCAGTGAATCGATTCCGAATTTGCCGCAGCCGCAATAGACAATTTTCATTCTTCAATCTTCAATCTTCATTTTTTTCGTAATTTTCGCGGAGTTTTTTTAGTTTTCTTCGGGCGGCTATTTTGGCGACGGTCGACAATTTATCAGCGACGGTTGTGCCGTCCAGGTGGTCGCATTCGTGCTGGAAGATTCGAGCGAGTATTCCATCGGCATCTTCCGAAAATTCTTTGCCGTCCAAGTCCTGCGCTTTTATCGAGCAGTTTGAATATCTGCGTATATTGCCGTAAATGCCCGGCAGCGACAGGCAGCCTTCTTCATTTGTCAGAATTTTTCCGGACGGATTTATTACCGGATTTACATATACTTTCGCGTTTTTCTTTGTGCCGTCCGGCGATGCGACGAAGATTCTCAATCCCACGCCCGCCTGCGGTCCTGCAAGACCCACGCCTTTGTGTTCGACCATTATGTCTTTCATTTTTTCAGCCAGAGCTTTTAGCGAATCGTCAAAATTCTCAACAGGCCTGGCCTTTTCCGCAAGTACAGGCATCGGATAACGCGTAATACAGCATTTTGCAACGTCAAGCATCGAAAACTCCGTTAGCTCTTCTCTTTCGCCTCGGAGACTTTCGATGGGTCGTCGAATTCATCGCCGTCGAAGGTGTGGCCGAGGTAGCTCTTTTTAACTAATTCGTTTTTGATAATGTCTGATGGATGACCCTCGGCTATGACTTTGCCGTGGTCAATGATATAGGCTTTGTCTGCGACTTCGAGCGTTCTCTCGACGTTGTGGTCGGTAATCAAAATACTAACGCCCGATGCGACCAATCTTTTTATTTCAGCCTGCAATTCCTCAACCGCAATCGGGTCAACCCCGCTGAATGGTTCATCGAGCAAAATCAGCGATGGGTTTGTTACCATTGCACGGGCGATTTCGAGTTTTCGCCGTTCTCCGCCGGACAGAAATCTGGCCTGACTGTTTGACACCTCGTCCAGGGCAAAACGGTGAATAAGTTCCTCCGCTCGTCTTTTTCTTTCCGGCGCGGTGATGGACATTGTCTCAAGGATTGCAAGCAGGTTGTCGCGGACGGATAGTCTCTGGAATACGCTCGGCTCCTGCGACAGATATCCCATACCCAGCCTTGCCCGCTTGTACATAGGCAATTTCGTGATATTTGTGCCTTCAAAAACGACGCTGCCGTCGTTTGGGATAATCATACCCATAACCATTCTGAAGGTTGTGGTTTTGCCCGCTCCGTTTCTGCCGAGCAGGCCGACGATGCTCCGCTGTCCGACGGTAATCGAAACCTGATTGACAACCGTTCTGCCGGAATACTTTTTTACAAGCCCGTGCGTCTCGAGAAGAGTCATTTCCAAATTAATGTCTCCGAAAAATAGATTTCAGACTTCAGATGAATAGAATCTATTCCTGCTGTCGGCAATCTGCAATCCATATTGTTTGGGTATTATAACAGTGTTTGTGTATAGGCCAAAGGGTTTTTTTGACAGGATTTCAGGGCGAATTTGTCTTGAAAAATCAGACCCCCCGTAGTCTGCCGCCGCAGACGAAAGACGGAAGGTGATTCGACAAAACCGCCGGTCGTCACTGCCCTGAAAGGGCGCAATACTCACTCTCGATTGTCGATTCTCTTTTCGCGGTTATTCCACAATTTTGATTTTCCTTCTTTCCTTACTTCTTTGCTTCCTTTTTCTGACATCTGAAATCTGACAACTGACATCTAATTTTCCCGGGAACTTTTAAATCTCTCCATTGTCAAACATAAGTAGGTGTTTTG
>MHXU01000066.1 GCA_001824555.1 Planctomycetes bacterium GWC2_45_44 | reverse complement strand
GCTCAAGGCCGTTTACGAACTATAACAATGCTTCACAATGACAGGATTGGAATTATATAATGCCGGTAACTATGCTACAGTGTCCTTTTTTGTTGTGTTATTTTGCGTCTTGTAGTGGCAGACCTATGTGTCTGCCCTGGGCGAACACGCAGGTTCGCCCCTACGATGTAACGAAAAAACCGTTTTGCCCTGCGAACGGTTACGAAACTTAAAAAAGGGCAGCCCCAAATAATGAAACTGCCCTTTGCTGTTTTCAAATCCGCTTATGATATTCTTAAGCGTTAAATCCGTTTATGTCTTTGTCATTTTCGCCAAGCGGGATTATCTGCGATGCGGCCTTTACAGTCCTGGTGGTGCTTTTAGAGCTTTTTTTGCCCGTCGCTATATTGTGCAGAAGTGTATCCGTTTGCGTTAAACGAGCAGGTTTTTTGGTGGACCCTGCCGTATTGACAGCGGATGCGTTTTTTTCACCTTCAACCAAAACAACAAGTTGACCTACGATGTCATTCATCGATTCGGCCTGGGCATTCAGTTCTTCAGATGCGCTTGCGCTTTCTTCTGCGTTTGCGGCGTTCTGCTGCGTAACTTTATCCATCTGCGATACCGCGACATTTATCTGTTCTATGCCCTGACTCTGCTCAGCCGATGCCGCTGCTATTTCGCCCACAAGTTCGGTTGTTTTGCTTACAGAAGAAACTATTTCTTCGAGAGACTTTGCTACCTGTGTGGAAATCTCAACGCCGCTCTTGGAATTATTTACCGACTCTTCAATCATTGCTGATGTATTCTTCGCGGCTTCGGCAGAACGCATAGCAAGATTGCGAACTTCTTCGGCAACAACTGCAAACCCCTTGCCGGCCTCGCCCGCTCTTGCAGCCTCAACCGCGGCGTTTAATGCAAGCAGATTTGTCTGGAATGCTATCTCATCAATAACTTTAATAATCTTTGCAGTGTCATTGGAACTCTTCTGTATCTGCTGGATTGCGTGAGTCATATGATTCATCGACTCTGAACCGCTGTTTGCCGCTTTCTTTGCTTCAGATGCAAGAGAATTTGCCTGTTGTGCATTTTCAGCATTTCTCTTTGTCATTGATGTCATTTCTTCAAGACTTGACGATGTTTCCTCAAGCCCTGCCGCCTGCTCTGATGCACCCTCCGCCAGAGATTGCGATGCCGCGGATACCTGCGTCGAAGCGGACGATACCTGACCGGAGCTTTCCTGCAACATTACTATGATTTTTTTCAATGCTGTAATTATTCCGCGGGCTATGGCATATGCGGCAACGATACCTATGGCTATGGCCGCAAGACATAGTGCCAAAACAGTAACCTTTGTAATAGCAGCCGAGGATAATATACTATGATTGGTCTGTTCCACTACGCTGAAAACTTCTTTGGCAGCTTTTCCAAGCAGTTCCTGTACTTTTACAAGATTCGGTTTTGTAGAGGTTGTGTAAATCTCACCGGCTTTTTGTATATCGGCCACGCCAGTACCACCGTGTCCCAGACATTTTTTAATTTCGACCGCAGATAAATGCAAATTTGTATGGTATTGTTCAATTTCTGACAGCGTTGAAGCGATTGCCGGAATTTGCGACTCTGCCTCTTTGCGTGCATCGCTGTAATACCATTTTCCAAAGCCGCATTTGTGCGGGTCTGTTTCAACTTTCAATTCTGTTATACCTTTATCTATAAGCACTGCTGATACGGCGCCGGCCCAGTTCAAATGGTCGATTTCCTTCTGGCGGAGAGTTTGCGCGATTTCATTGTTGTTTATAGTGTCTTTTGTTCCGTTGCACATCGAGTAAATGCTTTTATAGGACACCAAACCGATAAGCACAAGCAATATTAACATGAGACTGAAACCAAATACCAGTTTTTTGCCGATTGTCATATTCTTTAACATTTTCATACTCCTAAATTAAATTTTGGGGGAGAATTTTTTATCTCTTCAGTTTTCCAAATCTATATCCACTAATTTTTCACAGCCGCTGTTTTGCAGTACCTTATCAATATCGAGAAGGATTTTAACGCTGTCGCCAACTTTGCCCATTCCAAGTATGAACTGTGTGTTCACGCTGGAACCAAACTCCGGCGAGTTTTTGATGTTGCCGTCAGCTATGTCAAGAACTTCGCTAACCCTGTCAACAACTATACCTGTGCTGAATCTGTTCTTGCCATTGTTTATTTCAACAACAATGATACAGGTCTCATCAGTCCTGTCTGCGCCTTCCATCCCGAACTTTGCACGCAGGTCTATTACAGGTATCACCTGACCGCGAAGATTGATTACACCCTTAACGTAGCTGGGTGTCTGCGGAATGGCGGTTATGTCCATATAACCGATAATCTCACGAACTTTGAGGATTTCCAGGCCATACTCTTCTTTGCCCAGTGCAAAGGTAAGGTACTTGCCGCCTTTGGTCGCGGCGCCTTGCCGCGAACTCGAAGCCTCTTGTGTTAAAACAGCCATAAAAATTCCTTTCTCAATAAATTCAGTGCACTTACAGTAGTCAGACCTGTTAATCGTCGCTTAATAGAGGCTAATTAATTAGGGATTACCCTTACAGCAGGCTAAATGTGAAAACTTTAACGAATTCATTGTCCAGCCCGATATGATAGTTATTGGACGCAAAAAAATCTTGAACTGCTTGGCCTTAGAACTGTTTATGTATGTGGGAGATGCGTGACAGACGTTACCATAGAATCAACATAGAGTCTTTCCGATACTCTGGTGTTGAGTTGATATGCTATTTAAACACAGAAATAACGTGAATTGCTCGGCCTTAAAAATGCTTCGGCGTTTGAGAGATATCGGACTAACTGCGCCACGGAATCGACCTGGAGTTTTTCCATTACTCTGGAGCGATGAATCTCAACCGTCTTGGAACTAATCGCCAGTTCGATTGCGATTACCTTGTTGGCTTTCCCATCGGCAACCAAATGCATCACTTGTTTTTCTCTGGGGCTAAGCTGCGAAAATCGCGAATGGAAATTACGTATTTCAGAATCCCGCAGAACGTCGCTGTCCATCTCAAGTTTCAGCGCAAACATCATAGCACTTACAACTTCAGAATTGGAATTTAAAACCGGATAACACCTTACCAATCTGAAATTACCGTCCAAATCATAGGTTTTTGTCTGCTGCGGCAGACCGGTTTGAATTGCGTCCTCAACCTTGTGTCTCAAATTCTCATCAATAAAATCGCCGGCGCTGCGAGCCGCCGTATTCGCCCAAATAACCCTCATTTCAGAATCGTATTGGACAACGATTTCGGGAATATTTTCCAATATGCCTTGTTCTAAAACGGCCTGCTCGGCAGTGTTTTCCATATAGCCTGTGGTTTGGTCCAATTCTCGTTCCTTTCCTTTGTTAGGGATATATTAATTCTCGATTAAAAATCACCAACCTTAAGAAATTTATTAGAATTTTGCCTTGCAAAACATACCATAACCCAATTATAATTACCTATCAGTTATGTCGTTTAAGTGTATGAGTATATTTTTAGGAGAAACGCTATGAAAAGGATTGGAATTGGACTGTTTGTTTGTGCCGCCGTTTTTATCGCTGTTGGTTTGGCAGGCTGTGCCGGCAAAGCCGATGAAAGCAAGCCCATCGCCGATGTACAGGCTGACGCTCAAAAAATGGACGTTGCACAGCTAACGGCAATGGCGACAAAGTACAAAGACGCAATTACGGCCAAAAAAGCCGATGTTGACAAAGTTATGGCCAAGATAAAAGAGATTCCCCTTGCCGATGCAATGGGTAAAGAAGCCGGGGCATTAAAGCAGGACGTTGACGCTCTGGCTACATCAATCAAAGCCCTCAAAGAGCGATTTGATGTCTATTATGGTAAACTCGTTGAAAAAGGCGCTGATGTTTCAGGGTTGAGCATTTAACAAGCTTAACTTTCTTGACTAAATCGCTTATTTTACCATAAATTAAGGCTTTTTTATTGACAGTTAAGCCTTATGGCCTATAATGACTTGCGTGTTTTTTGATTAACGCTGGCTTTGCGGAGTTGGTCTATGAATTGTAAAATATTGGTGTTATTGGGTTGTGTATTTTTGAGTACGGCTGTTTTTGCCGAGCAGTTGCAGGACGACTGGAACGATTTTCTGCATTACACGGTAATTGGTCGATTCGACCTTGCCGCCGGTTTTGCGCAGAAAATTATCGACAGCAATGCCAATCCCATTGAATTGCTTCGCTTGAGCGAAGAAAATCCGCGAGGCTACGCCATTGTAGTAAAGGTTCACGCGAATAACCCTCAGCTTGCGCCTCTTGCGGAGAAAATCCTCGGCATTATAGAACAAGGCCGATTCGCAAGACGCACCGATTCTGAAATCATCGTTGAAGAGGTCAAAAGATTAAGCAGCACCGTTCGCGGCAAATACACCGCAATCGAAAGACTTCGCAACGCGGGCGAATACGCTATTCCGTATATGGTTGCTGCGATGGCTGACCAGAGTCGCAAAGCCGAGTTCCCAAATATCACAACCGCCCTGCCGGAAGTCGGCAAATCCGCAATCAGACCTCTTGCCGCCGCTCTTGCGATGGACAACCTGATTGTTAAAGCCGAAATAATAAAAGCTATGGGCAAAATCGGTTATCCCGAATCGCTCGGCTATCTGAAATACGTCGCCGAAAAAGATTCGTCGGAGCAGCTTCGTCAGCTTGCTCTTGAGAGCATCGGCCAAATTGATTCTTCGGCATCAGCCAAAACAGCCGCCGAACTTTTCTTCCAGACCGCTGAAAGCTATTATTATAAAGCCGACTCTCTGATGCCGGCATCCGATGCCAATTTCGCCAATATATGGTTCTGGAGCAAAGAATCAAACGGCTTAATAAAAGAAGAAATCAGCAGAGCGTATTTCAGCGAAATGATGACTATGCGATGCTGTGAACTGTCCCTGCAGGCAAATCCTGATTTCAGCGAGGCTATTTCGCTCTGGCTCGCCGCGTTTTTCCGTGCCGAGGGCATAAGCAGTGTTTATCCGAAGTATTTCGGCACAGGCCATGCCAATGCGATGACTTACGCCACAACCGCCGGCGCTGAATATCTGCACAGCTCTCTTGCCCGCGCGGTTAAGGATAAAGACGCCGTTATCGCACTGGGCGTAGTTGAAGCTCTTGCTCGCAACGCCGGCGAAAAATCACTGATGTACAGACTGAAAACTTCCCAGCCTTTGATTGACGCTCTGACCTTTGACGACAGAGCCGTCAGGTTAAGCGCAGCTATCGCTATTTCTCTGGCAGGCCCTGCCGAGCAGTTCAAGGAAAGCCCATTAGTAGTCAATAATCTCGCTGAAGCGATTTCTGCCCCTGCCGATGAAAAATGGCCGAAAGATACCGCTGATACTTACGCGATTAGAGCCTGTGATGCGATGTTAAAACTTGCCCATACAAGAAATCAGGTTATAGACCTTTCAGCGGCTCTTTCGCAGCTTGTTTCCGCTACAAAAGATTCGAGAAACGAAATTAAAATTTTTGCCGCTCAAATACTTGCTTATCTTTCAAGTCCCGACGCTCAAAGAGCGATTGCGGATATGGCAATTACCGACAGCAACGAAATGGATGTCAGAATTGCCGCTTTCGATTCTCTTGCCGTTTCAGCGAAGGTCAACGCCAATCTGCTGCGGGATGAGCAGATTAACCAGATATATATGATTGTTCAATCGACAACAGTGGATACCGAGTTGCGTTCGAGCGCAGCGGCCGCGTTTGGCGCGTTGAATCTGCCGAGCAGAAAGGTAAAGGATTTGATACTTTACCAGGCAAAAACCAGTCTCTAAATTGTTTGCTTGAAAAATGGTTGTTTTGCCTGTACTATGCCCCCACAGCGAGGCGCCAATATGGCTAAAATTACCGAAAAAACCGGCAAAATTGACGAAAAGGAACGCAAAAATGCGATAAGCGATTTCGTCAAAACTCTCTCGGCCG
>MHXU01000065.1 GCA_001824555.1 Planctomycetes bacterium GWC2_45_44 | reverse complement strand
CACGGGATTGTCAATGGGCATAACATCGACCTTGAGTTTTACAGGTAAAATCGTTCTTATTATCACAATGTTCATCGGACGCGTCGGTCCTCTTGCGCTGGGGTTTGCTCTGGCTGGACGGCAAAAACCATTGCCTTACAGCTATGCCAAAGAAGATATTTTCATTGGATAAGACGCTAAACAGCCGATGCGGGGCAAAAAAACCTCATTGCCCCAAATACATTAACTTTTCCTCAAATCTATTGACATCCGTCAAAAATAGTGTATATTGCTCCACTTCTGCAAAAATGATTAGAACAATCCTCCGATTAACTAACCTTTTTTTCGAGTTTTTTTATGTATTCAAATTATATTCGTAATGTAGCGATAATTGCCCACGTTGACCACGGCAAGACGACCTTGGTTGACAGACTTTTGTATCAGTCCGGCCAGTTCCGCACTGAAGACCTCGACAAGCTCGCCGGCGGCGAGAACAACCTCATTATGGACTCCAATCCGCTTGAGCGGGAGCGGGGCATAACGATTTTGAGCAAGAATTGCGCCGTTAACTACACCGATGACAACGGCGATGAATATAAAATTAACATTATCGACACGCCCGGCCACGCGGATTTCGGCGGCGAAGTTGAACGCGTCCTGAAAATGGCTGACGGCGTTATGCTTTTGGTTGACGCTTTTGAAGGCCCTATGCCGCAGACTCGATTTGTGCTTACCAAGGCGATGGAACACAAACTTAGGCCGATTGTCGTAATAAATAAGGTTGACCGTCCGAACAGTCGCCCGCACGAGGTTGTCAATGAAGTGTTCGATTTGCTTGTGCAGCTCGGCGCCGATGACAAGGCTCTTGATTTTCCCTGCATTTACGCATCGGGCAGAGAAGGCTGGGCTTCAGACGACCCGGACAAAAAAACAGACAATCTGAAAATTGTGTTCGATACTATTATTAAGAGCATTCCCGCTCCAAAGGTTGACCCGGATGCGCCGCTTCAGATGCTTGTTACCAGTCTGGAGTATTCCGATTATGTCGGCAGAATCGCGATTGGCAAAGTTTTTGCCGGTCAAATCGCCGAAGACCAGCGCGTTACGGTTATTGACTTGAACAACGAGCATACGCAGCAAAAAGTTATGCATATTCATCAGTTTGACGGCTTGAGCAGAAGGCGCGTCAGCGAAGTTCTCGCCGGCGATATATGCGCGGTGTCGGGTCTTGACCCTGTTGACATTGGCAACACAATCGCCTGTCCTGATAATCCATCGCAGCTTGCGATTATTGCCGTTGATGAGCCGACAATGTCAATGACTTTCCGCGTCAACGATGGCCCGTTCGCAGGTTTGGACGGCAAATATCTCACCAGCAGACAAATCGGCATAAGACTTGAAAAAGAACTTCAGTCTAATGTTGCTTTGCGGGTAGGTCCCGGCCAAACGCCGGAAGAATTTAATGTTTCCGGCAGGGGGCTGATGCACCTCGGCATTCTTCTCGAAAATATGCGCCGTGAAGGTTTTGAACTTTGCGTCGGCAAACCGAATGTAATTTTGAAAATTGTCAACGACCAAAAACACGAGCCAATAGAATTGCTTGCGATTGACTGCCCCAATGACTGTCAGGGCGCGGTGATGAGCCTGCTCGGCGACCGCCGGAGCGAGATATTAAAAATAGACGCCAAGAGCGGCTCTAACGAGTTTGTGCATATGGAATTTATTATTCCGTCGCGCGGCCTGTTCGGCCTGCACGCTCGAATGCTCAACGCTACGCAGGGCAGAGCGATTATGCACCATTCATTTGAAAAATACGACCTGATGCGAGGCAGTATTCCGCAGCGCAAGGCGGGCGTTATGGTTGCGACCACCACCGGCCAGGTTACAGCTTACGCATTGGACGCTTTATACGACAGGGGCATATTCTTTGTTTCGCCGGGCGATAAAGTTTATGATGGGCAGGTCGTCGGCGAACATTGCAAGGAAATCGATATACCGGTGAACGTCGTCAAATTAAAACAGCTTACAAATATGCGGTCGTCGGGCAAAGACGACGCGGCGAAAATCAGACCCGCACGCATAATGAGCCTTGAGATTGCGATGGAATATATTCAGGAAGACGAGCTTGTCGAAATTTGTCCAAATTCAATTCGTATTCGCAAAAAATTCCTGAAAGAAGAAGACCGTCGCAGAGCGGCGAGAAAAATAGCAGATAAAAATTAGTTGTTAGTTAGGAGTTGCTGGTTGATAGTTTTTTCAACAGTCCCAACGGCTATTAATTTTTCACCACAGAGACACAGAGATTTTGTTTTAATAAACCACGTGGGTTTCTGTCTTCGTTAAAATCACAACGAGACAAGGGAGTCCGCCCTAAAAAAAACGATAAATGAACTTCCAACGTCGAATGAGAAATCGGCCTTACCATTCGACAAGCTCATGACAAGTGGTCGACAGATTTTTTCAACAGCCCAAATGGTCACGATTTATTCCTGTTTATTTCTGAAAAAGGGTAGGTGTATTTAATTTCTTCAATTATTTATTATTATCATTTAAACTATCAGGATATAATTATTAGGACATGGAATATCAGAAAATTATAGTTATGTGGAAAGCAGACCGAGCAATACTTAACTCAGTATTTGATTTACCTCCAGACCGTAATACCATAAGTTTCCCACTTAAAGATGAAGATAACGTTAATAACTCTAAAATCACAACAAGATCAAAGATAACGATATTTGATGGAAAGATAGTTTTGTTATTTGATGATAACAAAGTCGCTATCAAGCAATATGATAAGATAAAAATAAATGAGGACTCGATTATATATTATTTGATTTACAAAACATTTTTATATTATAATTGCCTAATGCCTGAAAATGAAAACGAAGAATCTGCTTCAGAGGTAGATAAGGTTATATTTCAGCTACATCGCTATGTTACAAAATATGCAGTAGAGGATGGCCATACTATTCCATATCCAGATACAGAACCTTGCGAAATAGTCTTAAATAAAAAAGAAATTGTTGATTACCTTACAATACTCGATCCCACAATATTGTATGCCATAAGTTATTATATTCGGGGCTGTAATACACAGCAATACTTTCTTGTCGAATTCTATAAATGTTTGGAGATTATCAAAAACCATTTCGGAAATGAAAAGAAGATGAAAGAGTCACTTAAAAATTATGGCTTTCTCGAAGACACCTATAAGGAAACAAAAAAAATAGCCAATGACACAATGAAACCTCTTAGTGTTTCTCGGCATGCCCCCGCCAAAGATGTTTCTGTCCATAATATTGATACAAAATGGCTTTTCAGCGATCCTATAGGAAGAAAAGTATTTGATACTGGTGAAAAGGCGTGTCGTAATATAATAGATGCGTATTTGCAATTTCGTATAGCAAATAACTCATAGCCCATGAAGAAATTCTTTCGCAGGGGAAAGAAAAAAAATAAACGGCGGTTCCCAGTTTATTTATCTTATGTTACTTCTTTCTTATTTCCTCAAGCGTATCGTGAATACGATAAATCACGATTACCCCTTCGCAAACCACGCGAAAGGCACAGACATTTAACAGCCACACGAATATGGCAATGGCTATTTTTAGTAATTTTGACTGTACATCATAAGGCCCTGATGCCATTTTAACAATCCAGCCTATAGCAACCAATCCGGTTATAATACACCAGACTGGAAAAATTATAATGATAAGTTTTGTTGTCAGCATTGTGCGGAACGCCCAAAAACCGGCACTGCTATCCTCATAGATATATTTATGGCTAGCAATAAAAGACTGACCGCACTTTTGGCATTTAACATGTTTCCCGGCATAGCCGTCTGGAATCTCAACAATTTCCTGACACTGTGAGCATTGAACTTTCATATCTCTCCTTTCAAATCATATATGTTTTATGTCATTAAGCAATAAGTGATTATTCATTTTAGTTTCACCTGTTCGTAATTCATAATCAGAGCCGAACCTTGGTTCGACCAATTCGACAAGCTCAGGGCAGATCAGAAAAACAGTAGCTCAGTTATTAGTTATCGGTTATCAACTTTTCTAAGGTAAACTATTTTATCGTCTCCCTCGGTGTAGAAGTCTTTCAGCACCGCTTCTTTTTTGTAGCCGAGCTTTTCATAAAACTTTTGTGTGGCCAGATATTTCGTCATTCCCGATGTCTCAACGACAATCAATCTTCCATTATCCTTTTTTATAAGGTCTGTGGCGAAATCCATTAGTTTTGTGCCGATGCCTTTGGCCTGACAGCCCGGCGAAACGACAATCCAAAAAACATCAAACGTGCCAACGGTGCAGGCTGTTGGGCCGAAGCATATCCAGCCGATTGTCTTGTTGTTTTCAACCGCTGAATAAGAGCGATATTCGCCCAGAATGCCGCAATCCAGCGAAGCGTCAAGCACTTCCTCGGCAATGACTATTTCGCCATCGCGGAAGAATTTTGTTTCCTTCAGCATTGTCATAATAGCTGGTTTATCGTTTGCCTGCGTTGGGCGAATTGTAACTATCTGATTAGGCATATTTCAAACTTCCAAAATATAATTACTTATCATCGAAACTGAAAACCTAAAGTTAAAAGCTCAAAACCATAATTTAAAACTCAAAACTGCGGTCTATAATACGCTGGAGCTTAGATGGAAACAGTTTTAAATTTTGAGTTTTGGTTTTATATTTTAAACTTTAACTTTTAAACTCTCCTGTATTTTTTAATAGAATTTTAATAAACTTCTTATAGTTTATTCCGCCAGCCTCAATCGCCGAAGCAAAGCCCGCCTCCGGCGTGATGTCCGGGTTGGGGTTCACCTCAATCACAAAAAGCCGATTTTCCTCGCTCAAACGAAAGTCAACTCGAACATAATCCTTACAGTCCAAAGCCTTAAATGCCCCAATTGCGTATTGCCTGATAAGAGCTGCGATTTTCTCCGGGAGTTTGGCCGGCAAAATTCGAGGCGTATTCTGATATTCAAACGAATCCGCGTGCCACTTGGCGGCGTAATCCACAATTCTCGGCATACCTTTTTTAAACGTGCTGAAGTCTATTTCCGCAACAGGCATAACTTCTATTTTTTTGCCGCACTGCAAAACGGAGATATTCAATTCCCGCCCCAATATAAACTGCTCAACAATCGCCGGCTGGTCAAACTGGGAATGGATTTTTTCGATAGCGGCGGACATCTTTTTGCCGCCGAGCGATACAATAGAATCCGCGGTTATGCCTTCGCTGGCATCACAAAAGGCCGGCTTGACAATGTAATAGCCTTTTGTAAGATTTTTAGCGGAGATTTTTTGCCCGACCGGAACAAATACGCCATCGGGCGTTGGAACTCCTGCGGCTTTTAAAATTGCTTTCGCCTGCCATTTATTTTGCGCAAGCAGCAGGGCGGGTGTGTCGCTGCCTGTAAATTTTCTGCTGAAGCTGCGGCAAACCGCCGGAACAAAACAAGCGTGCGTAATATCCGCGGGCAATTCCTCGACGAGATTGAATACGATTTGGTGTTTATTTTTGACTAAGACGTTTGCTAACTGTTCGATGGTTTTGATGCTTTTGACGGCGTATTTTACTTTTAAATCCCCCAATGCCTGACAAACGGCATCAATTTGGTCTTTCAGGCCGGCGTTGCTTTCGGCAAAAGCGGCTGAATTAAAATCGTTATGCACTACCAACACGCTTTTGCTCATAAATTTCCTTAAAAATTACGGCGTTCTCTTTAACGCGCTATCAATTATCGCTTTGACTAATTCCTTATAACACATTCCCTGTCTGGTTGCAATCATTGGCAAATCAGAATGTGTCGGATGCATACCAGGCAGGGGATTAATTTCGATAAAAGAAGGCTCGCCCGCCGCATCGCAGCGAATATCAATCCTGCCGGTATCGCGGCATTCCAAAACTTTATAAGCCTCAAGAGCCAGAGCGGCAATTTTACCAGCCAGCGGCTTTTCGTCGAACCGCACATAATCTATCAACTGCTCGCACCGTTCCTTGGCATCATAAGAATAGATATTCCCATCAGTCGGCGTTCGCATTACGATTTCCATCGTGCCGAGAACATACGCGTCGCCGCCTGTGCCGAGTACCGCCGTGGTAAATTCTCTGCCCGGCAGAAATTCCTCCACCAAAACAGGCTGGCTGAACTGCTCAAACAGAGTTTCGCAGATGGTTTTAAGCTGCTTTGGATTTTCAATTTTGCTTTTTTCGTTCACGCCCTTGCCCGTGCCTTCGGCGATTGGTTTGGCGAAAAGCGGATAGCGAAGCGAAATACCGGCAATGTCTTTGGCGGATTCCACGACGGCAAACTTCGGCGTTGCCAGACCTGCCGACTGCAAAACGCGCTTTGTCATCGCCTTATCAAGCGTAAGTGCGCAAACTAACGGGTCGGACATCGTGTAAGGTATGTTATACGCCTCTAAAATCGCGGGGACTTGTGCCTCTCGACTTCTGCCGGCCAGACCCTCGGCGATGTTAAAGACCAAATCCCATTTCTCGCCCGCGGCTAATTTTTCGCATAGCGAAAAGACGTTGCCGATTCGCGCGGTCTTATAGCCGAGGCTCTCTATGGTGGATTCGATAAACGAAATGGTTTCTTCAGAATCAAACTCGGCTACGGCTTGCTCGCTATAGCCGAGTTTTTCATAATCTTTTCTTAAATCATATGTAAGACCGACAATCATATTATAGAGATTCCAAATAAAATCTGCATCGTTATCCGCGGGAAAGCGAAGTTGGTTATAAATAGTTAGAAGCTGTTCAACGCGTAAGTAAGAACACCAATTGGTGTTAGAAGTTGAACTCTTCCTGAACCATTGAAGCGTTTTTCTTTCTGACGATTGTTTTTCGCCTTTGATAGCGTTTGATGTTCTCCGGCACAATGACCGAACTTCTTCCGCTTGCCAAATCCCATACCGACCGAGCGGTAGTTTCAGCCACCTGTATTTCCGCAGGCCTGCCGAGAGATGGTTCGGGATAGTTAATCATCATACCCTCAAAGTTTCGCAATACCGTATGCGTCGGGCTTGTCGAAACGATATAGTTCGGCAAAACGGGGATTTTCCCGCCGCCGTGCGGGGCATCGACGACAAATGTCGGAATCGCTATGCCGCTCAATCTGCCGCGGAGATATTCCATAATCTCAATGCCTCTGCTCAATGGCGTTCTGAAATGCTCGATACCCTTAACAAGGTCGCACTGATACAGGTAATAAGGTCTGACTCTCATTCTAACCAGTCCCCTGCACAGCTGCTCGAAGACCTGCGGGGTATCGTTGACACCTCGCAGCAGAACGGACTGGTTGCCAAGCGGTATTCCGGCATCAGCCAGTTTTGTGCAGGCCTCGACTGCCTGCTTGGTAAGCTCGTTGGGATGATTAAAATGGGTATTTATCCAAAGCGGATGATACTTCTTGAGCATATTTACCAGCTCATCGGTAATTCTCTGCGGCAGAACGACAGGTGTTCTTGTGCCGATTCGAATAATCTGCACGCTCGGAATGCTTCTCAACGTCTCTAATATCCGCTCGATAGCGTCGGTATTCATCGTAAGCGGGTCGCCGCCGGAGACAATCACATCGTGAATTTCCGGGTGGGTAATCAGATATTCATATACCTGCTTGAGCCGCAGCGGAGAAATTGTGCTTTCTCTTGTGCCTGCGACTCTTTTTCTTGTGCAGTGCCTGCAATACATCGAGCAGGTAGTAGTCGCAATCAGCAGCGCACGGTCGGGATAACGGTGAATAAGTCCCGGCACGGGCATATCTTCATTTTCTTCCAGCGGGTCTTCGCTCAAACACGCCGGATCCTGAAGTTCGCTGATTTGAGGGATACTCATCGCGAAAACGGGGTCAGACATATCAAGTTTGCGTATTAAAGAAGCGTAATAAGGTGTAATCGCCATCGGATACTTCTTTATTACCGTCGGAAGGAAGTCGTTATTCTTGAGGTTGGGGAAAAGCTCGTAAAGGCCGGTTAAATCCCGGATTCGCTTGCTTATCTGCCATTTCCAATCATCAAAACAATTGGCTTCTTTATGGCTTGTTTCGGAGAGCTGCCCAGAATCGGTAGGACTCTGAGCGGTAGTAGGCGGAGGTTCGTCTGCCTGGTCGATGTTCGCAGACAAGCTGCACAACTCATACATACAGGGTTCCTTAAAGTAAATTCAGACTGCGGCTTACCATAGCAGGTTGAGCGGCGCGGTCTCTATAAGATTGACGGTATAGCACAGACAGACAGAAGTTCAATAGAAAATATCGAATTTTTGTAATTTTTTTTAAAAAATTTAAGATAACCTCTAAAAACTTATCCTTGCGGGAGCAAGAAACGCCTTGTCATTGCGAGCGCAGCGAAGCAATCTCATCTACGTTTTCAGTTTTTTAAAACTCAAAACGCCACTGATAATAGTAATTGAAATGGTAGCGATATAAACCACAGACGTGAACCAATAGCCCCAGGCATCGGTTTGAACGTGAGCCATTTTGACCATAACCGTGCCGACTGCGAAGGCCTGCAGGAACATTTTCAGCTTGCCGCTCCAGGTTGCGGGGAATACGATGCCGCGTGATTCGCTCCACTGCCGAATAATCGTAACGGTTGCTTCTCGAGCAATGATAACGCCGACAAAAGTCCACTGGATAATCGCAAGAGCTTGAGTGTCAAGATTGAAAAGTTTCGGCTCGCCGATGACCGCAAAGACGATAAACGCGCCGCAAATCAGCACTTTATCTGCCAAAGGGTCGACGATTCTGCCGAATTTGCTGGTGGCGTCGAATTTCCGAGCCAAATAACCGTCCGCCAAATCCGTAAGACCGGCCACCACAAACAGCGCAAACGCCATATCAAGATAGAGCCATTTAGGCTCGGCCCTGCTCGGCGACAGATAAACCATCACTAAGAATACCACCGACAGAATCAGCCTGCCGAAGGTCAACATATTGGGTATTTGCTTCACCATCTCGATTTTTGAGTCTAATCGAAAACAGAATAAAAGCAATCCTGTTTTTTATCGCCTCGGCCGAATTTGGCCAGATAGCGTGTAGGGTGGACAGATTTTCTGTCCACGCGTTTCAAGTTTGTAGGGTGGGCTCTTAGCCCACGCGGTTTTTTACAATCGGCTAAAGTGTTACCAAATTTTTTATTATGTTGTCAGCGGCGAATAATGTGGTTAGAATACCTGCCTAATTGTGTACCGTTAGGCTTTCAAGGGTTTTTTGCTTGCAAGTGAATGGGGGTTCATTAGAATGAATATCTATTCATTTATGTTGAAACGCGACCTTGCTTTGTCAAAATCAGTTATTTATCATAGGTAACTTATGAATTTTAAAGACGTTATACCTGCCCTCAAAATAGGGAATTTGGAAATTTGGCCGCCGATTATTCAGGGCGGAATGGGAATAAGGGTTTCCGGCGCTGGGCTTGCCGCCGCCGTCGCCAACACCGGCTGCGCGGGCGTAATCGCAAGCACCGGTCTTGGAATGTACGAGGAATACAAAGGCAATAATCTGGCGGAATTTAACGCCGAGTCGCTTCGCACAGAAATCCGCAAAGCCCGAAGTATGACCAAAGGCATAATCGGCGTGAATGTTATGATTGCGCTGACTGACCACGACAGACTAATAGAAGTTTCGATGGAAGAAAACGTCGAAATGGTAATCTGCGGTGCCGGTCTGCCGCTTGATTTGCCAAAGTATCTGGTAGCCGGCAAAGATGTAAAAATCATTCCGATAGTTTCATCGGTCAAGGCTCTCGCGCTGATTTGCAAGCGATGGCAGGGCAGATACAACAAAATGCCCGATGCCGTAATTGTCGAAGGTTTCAATGCAGGCGGCCATTTGGGTTATTCCCCCGAAAGCCTTGCCGACGGCACAGCCCAGCCCGTTGAGCAAATCGTTGAAGAAGTTGTCGCGTTCGCTAATTCCTGCGAGCCGAAGTTCCCCGTAATTGCCGCAGGCGGGGTTTTTGACGGCGAAGACATCGCCCGTTTTCTTGCGCTCGGCGCATCAGGCGTGCAAATGGCAACCCGCTTTGTCTGCACGACAGAATGCGATGCCGACGAAAAATTCAAACAGGCATATCTCGATGCCAAAGAGGGCGACATAACGATTATCAAAAGTCCGGTCGGCTTGCCCGGCAGAGTTATCAACAGCAACTTTGTCAGAAAAATCAAAGCCGGCTCGACGATGCCCTACAAATGCACATACAAATGTCTGCGTACCTGCGACCCCAGCAAAGCTCCATACTGCATAGCTAATGTTCTATCGAACGCATCGAAAGGTAAACTTGATGAATCGTTTGCTTTCGCAGGCTCAAACGCTTACAAATGCACCGAAATTGTGCCGGTTAAAACGCTTGTTGACCAGCTCACAGCCGAATTAGCCGCCGCTCTTTCCGTAAAAAAATAAAGCAACCTTTAAAAATGTCATTGTGAGCAAGTTCTGCTTGGCAGCGTGTAGGGTGGACAGATTTTCTGTCCACGCGTTTCAAGTTTGGGTGGGACCCTTTGTCGCATCGTAGCCTTTGGCGAAGACGGAAGCCCACGCGGTCGTCTTTCGAGCGGTTCGCATCCCATTTCGGAATTTTCTGCCGTCCGGCGGGGAGTTTTCTGCCGGAGAAAACCGCAAATATATTTCATCTCTAAAAAGCGATTTTCGCCGCGATATAACCGCTTTATCCACAACGGGTTAAAAAACTGCAAAAATTGACTGCTTTGGCACAGGTCTTGCTAAAAGCAAGGTATGAGCAGTACTATTATAATGAATTTACCCGTTGCTGTAATTGGTCAGCAGCCCGCAGCATTAGAAAACCCACACGCCCCGCAAGGTCAGTTTGCTGATGTTCTTTTAGGCAGCGGCTCTCCGAATGTCAGCGAAAATGTAAATTTTTCGGTTATGTCCGATAATTTGCCGGCAGAATGCCAGATACAAAACTCCACGCATGTTAAACAAGCCTTTTCAGAAACATTTAAGAAAGCGATGGTTTCCGCCTCCGGTTCTGATGTTATTGACACCAGCCTAAATACAAACCAGTCGGTCTTGCCGCAAGCCGGCAGTTGCAATACCGAATCGGCACAAACCTTTGTTCCAGCTTTAACTGAAACAGCGGACTCGGCTGACAAGAAATCTGAAGGAACACCGGCGACTGAAACACCTGCCCTTTTAGCGATAAGTCCAATCAGTGTATTGCCGCCGATTGAACCAGCTATATTATCCCCCGCAAGCGAGAATATTTTAACGCCGATTGATAACAGCATTAATCAGGAATCAATTTTTCTAAAACCAACCGTAAATAATATCAACATTAGTAATAATGTTTTTGAAAAATACGCCGATACCGCTGCATCTGATAAAAATTTTCAAAACAGCCCGGCCGTTGAGCTTACTGATAATTTAATAACAACAGACAAAACACAAAGCAATCAGACCGAAACAACGCCAATAACAAACGAAACCCCCGAACCGCTTCAGCAGGCCGTTGTCGCGGTTAAAGACTCAACTGTTATAAAACCTGCTGATGCCGATGTAAAAAAACAAAATACCGTCTCAAATCAGATTTTCACGCAAAAAGTCAATACCCACCTGCCGCAGACAAACACGGAAAACTCACGCCAAATGCCCTTTGAACAGAGTTTTTCGAACGGGCAGGGTTTTGATAAGACGCATCAGGAAACAGATGACATCCAAAGCGTTTCGTTTGAAAATAAAATTTCGGGCGATTTGCAAACCCTGCCTATTCAGGAAATAAAGACGGCAGGGGGGGCGGAAAAAGTTTCCTCACCAATCGCTGTCGATTTAAAAACAGATATTAAACAGGAAACCGGAGAAATCAGCAAACAAATCGCCGATTCAATAAAATCCGCCGCCAACACCGGCGAAAAGGAAATTACCGTTCGGCTTAATCCAGCCGAGCTTGGCAAAGTGGTCATAAAAGTATCAGGCGAGCATTCGCAAATCACAACGATTATCGAAGCGAGCAATCCCGAAACCAAATCGCAGCTCCAGGAAGCGTTTGGTCAGGTCGCCAAAAATCTCGCCGATGCCGGCATAACACTCAAACATTTCGAGGTAAGGTCGACCCAGCAGTCCGCCGGCGGATTTGAATCAGCATTTTCGCAGAGTGGACAAAGCAGCCAATCAGGCCACGGCGGAAATAACCCTGCAGGCCAGTTTTCCCAAAATCAAAATCCCGCAGATAGCGGTTTTTATTACCAAAGTCAGACTTTTAACGCGAAAAATTCCTCTTTCGAGCAAAATTTTTCACAAAATCATTTCACCGCAAGGTCCGTTAATATGCTGGCGTAGGCTTTTCAGGCTTCCCCAGTATAACAAATACGGTTATTACAGGTCTTCAAAAAAATTTAATTTAGGTAAAATTTTCCCTTAAGAAAAGTCCGCACGCCTCGACAATACCCCTGTTGAAAAAGCGAAAGTTGCAGACAGGAGTTTGCAACGGACAAAAAATATTGAATGTACTTTTTTTAAGGAGTCAAAACAATGTTAGCTATTAAAAACAATCTTATGTCAACGAATGCAGCCCGCCACTTAGGCCAGAGCTATAACGCTTTGTCAAAGTCAGTTGAAAGACTGTCCAGCGGCTTGCGAATCAATGGTGCTAAGGACGACGCAGCAGGTTTGGCCGTTCGCGAATTGATGAGAGCCGATGTTGCTGTTACCCAGCAGGGCGTTCGTAACGCACAGGACGGCATCAGTATGCTGCAAACAATGGAAGGTGCTTTGGCACAGGTCGATGATATCCTTGTTCGTATGCAGGCTCTGGCAGAGCAGGCTTCGACTGGTTCATATTCGACTGCACAGAGAACAATTATGCAGAACGAATTTGACGAACTGCGTCAGGAAATCGATCGTATCGCGACAAGCACGAAGTTTAACGGCATAAGCATGTTAGACAACACAACGACCGTTTCCGTACAATTCGGCAAGCTGACGACAGACAAAATTGACATCGCCGGCAGCAATGTAACAAGCGCTTCCAGCGGTTTGAACCTCACTGGTCTTACCATCGGCAACGCGACAAGCGCAAAAGCCGCTCTGACAACTCTCGACACAGCTATCGGCACAAAAGATACAGCTCGTGCAAAACTCGGTTATAAGATGAACCGTCTTGAGGGTACTGTCAACGTTATGAACATTCAGGCAGAAAACCTGATGACAGCAGAATCACGCGTTTCTGACGTTGATGTTGCCGAAGAAATGGCATCAATGACAAGAAACCAGGTTCTGGCACAGGCTGGTATAGCAATGTTGAGTCAGGCTAACTCAATGCCGCAAATGGCTCTGCAGCTTCTCCAATAACACAAACATCTCGGTAGGTTTTTAGTCCGTTCGGGAAGCCGGTGCAAAGCCGGCTTCCCATATATAAAAATTATAAATCGTTATTATCAGACATTATAAAAAACATCTTTCAACACAGGCGATAATCTGCGTTAACGGAGTATTCAGATGAGTCTTGCCGCGACATATCAGCAGACAGCAGTAAGCACACAAAGCAGAGGAAGGCTTATAGTGATGCTTTACGATGGAGCGATAAAATTTCTGAAACTCGCTCTCGTCGGAATCGAATCCAAAAATTACGCCGATAAGGGTACATATATCAACAAGGCTCTGGACATTATCGCCGAGCTTAACGCCGTTCTTGATATGGACGCCGGCGGCGAAATCGCGATGAATATGCGAAAGCTGTATAGTTTTATGACGCGCCATCTTTCGCAGGCGAATATCGACTGCGACAAGCAGAAAATAAACGAAGTAATCAGCCTGCTCGAGGAGTTGAACACCGGCTGGAAAGCTATCGCATAGTAAAATCAAGTATCAAAGATTAAAAATCAAAATGCAAATATCAAAATTGAGGAACTGCCTCCAGCAGACCCCCCAACAGGCTGTTCAATGAACTAACAGCCATCATCTATTTTTTGCCAATGCGTTTAGGCGGTTTATTTCCCAAGTAATTCTGTTTGGATATTATGCTTTTACCTAATTCTTTTTCAGTGGCTTTGCGAGCGGTGCCTGCCACCGTTCCGCCGCGTTTGGCGACTTTAATATTTTTATCAAATGTATCAGGCTGTTCTTTATGTGATATTTCGGTGGTAACTTTTTCGCCGAGCATTGTAAAAATCAGTTCCAAATCTGTCATATGGTCTCGCAGATTTTGGTTTTTTCTCGCCAGCCCTTTTAACTTTTTATATTCCGATGGTGTTACGCCGAAAGTGGCTTTGGATATTTCCGCCGTCAAAATCGCAAAATCGTTTTCGCTTTCTATGCCCCGCTCTTTCCATTCGTCAGTCAAATTTTGCCGAATGGCAACCCCTCTCAGCCTTTTATCAATCCAGTCTTTTGGATAGCCTTTTTGTTCATATAATTGCTTCATTCTATCCTGTGCCAGTTCAGGGTTTTCAATTTCCTGTACCCGCTCATAACCCACCCGTGCAAGCCATCTCTTAAAAGGCTCTGCCTTGGGCGATGGAATTGACTGAATTATACGAAACAATCCCTCTGCGTCAGCGCAATCTGTTTCACGCATTTTGCCGTCCGGCGCTTCCAATTTCAACCCGTGACAAAATGTCACGACTTCACTTCCTTCTTCTTTTAGGCGTTGTTTTAACTTTCTCCAATACGCTCCGGCATCGGGGCTT
>MHXU01000064.1 GCA_001824555.1 Planctomycetes bacterium GWC2_45_44 | reverse complement strand
GTTTATGATTTCTTCGTTGATGCCCTTAATGCAACCTATGCTGAAGCTCCATACCCCAAACTAATCCCAGCAAAACTGTGAATGGTTACAAATATTTTTATGACTTTTGCCTGGTACGGGCATCTGAAATTTAAAGATAAACCATTAGTCTGGGTGATTCTTATAAGCTGGCTGATAGCGTTTGTTGAATACTGTTTTCAGGTGCCTGCCAATCGCATCGGACATTATCAGTATTCCGCCGCGCAGTTGAAAACCATACAGGAAGTAATTACGCTGGTTGTGTTCGCCGTGTTTTCGCTGCTCTATCTGCGTGAGCCTATGAAATGGAATTATATCCTTGGCTTTGCGTTAATAGTCCTGGCAGTGTTCGTAATCTTCAAAAAGTGGTAAGCTGCGATTACTCCTGCGTCCATATCTTCTTGAGTTTGCCTATTCTTATTTTCAATATCGCGACGTTCTTGCAGAGAATCAATCTCACCCTGCCGTCGTCGAGAGTCAGATGGTCGAAATCCATACCACCCTCTTCGACTAATCTTGTGGCAAGTTGAGGCGACTGACTTAGAACGTAAAGAATTCTCTCAATGGTCTGATTGGTCATCATCGCGCCGGTATCGATAACCTTGCTGTCTTTTCTTACCTGCAGAAAATCATCGCGAGTCATTTCGAGCATTTTCTTGACTATGGCGATTCGCTTTTCATTTTCGTTTGCGTAAGGCTCTGCCAGAGTCTGCTCGTCAAGAATCATCTGACAATCGAATCTCAATTTCTGGCCTTCATTGTGCAGATGCCAGGGCTTTTCATCGACAGCGAGAAAATACTTGCGCGCCACAGTGGAGCTTTCCTCATCGAACGCAGCCATTGTGAGCCAGAACTGATAAGTCTTTTTCTTTTCGCTCCAGCAGCAGACGACGCTTTCGCTTTGGCTCACAAGCTCTTTCTTATTCAGCTTTATTTCTTCCAGCACTTCTGCGCTGGTGGTCTCGGCCAGTTCCATATTCTTATACGCGTCGGGCAGCCTGTTTGTATAAGGTTTCGGCTCCTTGGCGACTCTTTCGAGAGGTTCTTCGATTCCGCAGCCTGCGAAAAATACCGTCGCGATTATTGAAACGACAAAAGTTACAGAAACACGAGCCTTCACGCCAGTTCCTTTCAAATAAACCGCCAATTTTTTATTGTATCGTCAAAAAAACCCCCTGATAAATCAGGGGGCTAAATTTTTTATGAGGATTAAGCTTCTTTCGCGTTAATCCACTTCATCATTTTGCGAAGTTTTCTGCCGACAACTTCGAGCTGACAATCATGGTCTTTATTGTAAAGCTCGTTGAATTTCTTCATACCGCCCTGATATTCAGCAACCCATTCTTTGGCGAACTGCCCGCTGGTTATTTCAGCGAGAATCTTTTTCATTTCCGCCTTTGTCTGGTCGGTAATGATTCTCGACCCTCTTGTCAGGTCGCCGTATTCAGCGGTATTTGAAATGCTGTACCGCATATAGCTCATTCCGCCCTGATACATCAGGTCAACAATCAGCTTAACTTCGTGCATACACTCGAAATAAGCAATCTCCGGCTGATAGCCCGCGTTGACGAGCGTCTCGAACCCTGCCTTAATCAAAGCCGTAAGACCGCCGCACAGAACTACCTGCTCGCCGAACAAATCGGTTTCGGTTTCTTCTTTGTATGTCGTTTCGATAATGCCCGCTCTTGCGCCGCCTACGCCGTTGCCCCAGGCAAGCGCGATTTCCTTTGCGTTGCCGGTTGCGTTCTGCTCGACAGCGACGATGCACGGAACTCCGCCGCCTTTTTCATATTCACTGCGAACCAAATGACCGGGGCCTTTCGGAGCTATCATAACGATGTTGACATCCTTCGGCGGAACGATGTATTTGAAATGGATATTAAATCCGTGACAGAATCCCAGCGTCTGTCCTGCTTTGAGATTCGGAGCAATCTGCGTCGCGTAAATTTTGCCCTGCATTTCGTCCGGCAGAGTAATAATAATAAGCGTTGCGCCGTTCATCGCCGTCTTAATGTCGCCGGGCTTAAAGCCGTGCGACTGTGCTATCTTGAAATTTTCAGTGCCTTCAAGTTCAGCGACCGCTACTTCGATTCCGCTGTCTCTAAGGTTCTGGCTGTGAGCGTGTCCCTGACTGCCATAGCCGATGACCGCTACTTTTTTGCCCTTCAATGCGCCGATTGGTGCATCTGCTTCGTAATAAATCTTTGCCATTTCGCAAAAGCTCCTAAAAAAACAGTTATTATATATCCGGTTTGGTAGTGAAATACCGCTATGTTTCTACACCGAATCTGGCCTTTTTGCAAGGAAATTTGTTAAATCTGCATAAAATAGGTGTTCGCTCCGAATCCGGCTCGCTACTGGCACGTTTCAGGCTGTTTTTGCTTGACATCCCCCCCCTCATTTTGGGATAATACAGCCATTGGGAGTTTGTGTGATGGGAGTCGCACAGGAAAACTTTATTATTTTAGCCCAGCTATAATGGATTTTGGGAGATTGGAGAAGAAGACAATGAGAAAGTATGTATGCGCAATTCTTTTGCCCCTGTTAGTCTGTAGTTTTGTTTCCGCAAGTCCTGTTACCACACTGCACTGGAATGGCTTAACTGGCAATCTGGGTGGTTATTATATCAACCCATCCGCAAATGGCGTCGGCTACGGCGAAATTTATCCTCACGGCAACTGGGCATGCGAAATTGCATTTGACCACGTCTATAATCTTGAAGGTTATGCCGACGGCTCGGAACTAATCACGTTCTGTATCGAGTGGAATGAAGACCTGATTGGCGAAAATAATTTTACCGCCACCGTAAATACCGGCGCTATCAATGGCGGCTACGATGGCACAGGCTACGATGCCCTGAACACCGAAAGCGCATGGCTCTACAACGAATACCTTAATGGCGCTACTTTTGGGATTTCAAATCTCAATCGCAGAGCAGCCGTCGTTCAGGAAGCGATATGGTCTTTCGAGGGCGAACTTCAAACAGACTGGTCGCTCTATGCCGAAACGGCAGGCATTAAGCAGTCGGCAATAAATGCCGTCGCCAATGGCTGGACGAACGATTATATCCGCGTGCTGAATATCAATTGGCAGTCAGATGGCCGAAAGGGTCAGGATGTCCTTTGCAGAATCCCGGAACCGATGACTATCGCGATTCTGGCGATGGGCGGACTGCTTTTCAGAAGCAAAAGATAAGAATTTTTACAACTAACGCGCAAAAGAGCCGGGAATCAGATGAATCCCCGGCTCTTTTTTTGCCTTGTGGGTATGGGGGGCAGGCAAAAAAATTAAACTTTCCGTATTTCCGCCAATGGTGTATAATTCCAGCCTGATTTTTAAACGCTGTTTTTTTAGGAGTTTTGAAAATGTGTGAAAATTGCGGCTGTCATCAACACGAAGAAAAAAGCATAAAAGACAAGGTTATCGAGGTTATAAATAGTATCCGTCCGATGCTCCAAAACGACGGCGGAGATATTGATTTCATTGAACTCACCGAAGACAATGTCGTCAAAGTGAAACTTCAGGGAGCCTGCCGAGGCTGTCCCGGCGCGGCAATGACCCTGAAAATGGGCGTTGAAAGACTGATGAAAGAACGTGTGCCGGAAGTTAAAGAAGTCGTAGCGGTTAAATAACCCGTCAAAACTTCTTCTACTGACTACTGGCTATTGACTACTGGCTATTTTTTAAGGAGATACAAAATGGCTAATAAACTTTGTTCGGTATTATTGGTTTTTCTTGCCTGTGGGATTCTTCTGGCCGAAGAGGGTATGAATCAGGAGGATGCCAATTCCGTCGCAGTTACCGTCTATAACGATAACTTCGCAGTCGTCAAAGACTGTCGCGATATCGTATTTGCCGAGGGGCAAAACGTCATAAAATTTACCGATGTCGCCTCGGCTATTGAGCCAACCAGCGTAAATTTTCAATGCATAACCTCACCCGGCCAAATTAGCGTCCTCGAACAAAATTACGAATACGACCTCGTAGGCACAGCAAGCCTGCTCAATCGCTACCTCGATAAAGCCGTCGAAGTTTCAATCAAAGGCAGCGGCGCCGACAGCGGCAAAAAAATTATTGGCGTTCTGCTCGCCTCCGCTGACGGCAATCTGATTATCAAAAACCAAGACGATGGAATAGAAATAATTTCCCAAAGCAGCGTTGAGAATATAACACTTGAAGAATTGCCCGAAGGATTGCTCGTAAAACCCACTCTTGTCTGGCTGGCTGAATCAGCAGTTGAAGGCAGTCAGAATTGTCAGGTCTCATACACGACAACTCAAATCGGCTGGAACGCAGATTACTCCGCCATTCTAAACGCCGATGAAAACGCATTAGACATCAGCGGCTGGGTAACAATCGACAATAAAAGCGGAGCAGCCTATAAAGACGCGACTATAAAACTTATCGCAGGCGATGTCCGCAGAATCGTACCGCCGCAGCGGATGGTGGCGATGGATTCAGTGGTGATGAAATACAATATGGCCGGAGCGGCACCGGCGTTTGAAGAAAAATCCTTTATGGATTATCACCTCTACACACTCCAGCGCAAAAGCACGATAAACAATAATCAGACCAAGCAGATTGAATTTATCACGCCCGCTTTGAATGTTCCCGCTAAGAAAATTTATCTCTATGAACGCGACAAAAACGCAGACAAGGTTCAGGTGAAATTCGAGTTTTACAATAAAAAGGAGGCCGGCCTCGGCATCGCTCTGCCGAAAGGCAAAGTTCGCGTTTTCAAAAAGGATACGGATGATTCGCTCGAATTTGTCGGCGAAGATTTAATCGACCACACACCGAAGAACGAAAAGATTTTGCTCTACATCGGCGACGCTTTCGATATAGCTGTTGAATATAAACTTTTGGACAGCAGGGTTGAAAGACGCAGCAGATGGGAAAAGCACTCTATCGACCTGAAAAACCGCAAGGATGAAAAGGTTACTGTTTTCGTGGACGAAAAATTCGCGCCGTGGGTCAACTGGAATATTGATAATTCGACGGTTAAGTATGTTAAGACCGATGCTCAAACCGCAAGATTTGCCGTGGAGCTTGAGCCGGATGCAAATGTCGTATTGGAATACTCCGCAACGCAAACGTGGTAAAAGAAAAAAAATTGAAGATTGTAAATTGAAAATTTATGGAATCGTCTGCGATGAAACTATTTTTAATTTTTCAATAATTATATCTCTGTGTTCTCTGTGAACTCTGTGGCTAACATTTTTTTCTTTGTGCCTTAGTGCCTTTGTGGCTGTTGATTATTTTTTGAAAGGAGTCTGTTATGGCTGGTCTGATTTATTTGATTGTATTGGTTGTGGTGCTGGCGTCTTTTTGGAAGGTCTTTGTCAAGGCCGGTCGGCAGGGCTGGGAAGGTATTATCCCGATTTATAATTGCTATGTTCTCCTGCTGATTGTGAACAAGCCAATCTGGTGGCTGATACTTATGTTTATTCCAATCGCCAATATCGTTGTTGCTTTTCTGCTTAGTATGGCTCTGGCGGAAAAATTCGGCAAAACCACAGGCTTTGCGGTAGGCCTGTTTTTCCTGCCGTTTATTTTCTATCCAATCCTCGCCTTTGGCGACGCACAGTACAAATGAATAATGAACAGTGAATAATCTTATTGGTTGTTCTTTTTTGCCGTGTTGATGCTCGCTGTTGCTATTTTTATTATTTCTATGCATGGAGGTGATAATTCATCATATTGTTGCCGGGTGATATATTTACTATCAAGCAGTAAGTTGAGCCAATAGTCTGTTTCATTAGCCTCCTTTATTGCTATACTCAACTTATTTACGAAATCAGCTTTAGACTGCGCATATTCAGATTCTCTAATCATTGCTCCGATAGATGTCCCTGAACGCAAAACTTGTTTGCTTAAAACAAACTCTTTCTTCTGTTCGACGATTTCCTTATACATTTGCACAATTTTTAACGCAAAGACATAGCTTTTCTCTCGTAAAATATTCTCTCTGTTACTCACCATTCTCTTCCTTCATTATTCATTGTTCATTATCTCATCGCCGCAGGCGATTCCACAATTATTCATTGTTCACTATTCATTATTCATTACTTTTTTGCAAAAAAAATTCCCCGGCAGGTTTTTAATAATTCCCTTTAATCGAAGCGCGACAAGCGTAGCATTCACTTTTCCCGCCGGTATGCCGGTTTCGGCAATTATTTGCTCAACGTGGACAGGCTCGCCATCAAGGCAATCGAAAATTTTCCGCTCGTCTTCAGTCAGCTTCAACTGCGAAAAATCAAACAACGGCATCTCGACATTTTTAACTGTCTGCGCCGCTGACACGGCAACATAATCGGCAAATTCCTTTTTCAAAAATTCCAAAGTCTCAATCACATCATCAACCGACTCGACAAGTCTCGCTCCCTGCTTAATCAAACTGTGCGGCCCTTTCGACAGCGGCGAATCAACCCGGCCGGGTACAGCCATTACCTCTCTGTCATTTTCGAGCGCGGCCTTGGCGGTCAGCAGCGCGCCGGAACGAGGCATCGCCTCAATTACTATCGTCGCTAAACAAAGCCCAGCGATAATCCTGTTGCGAGCCGGAAAATTTTCAGCTAATGGCTCATATCCCATCGGCAGTTCGCTGATGCACGCGCCGCTTTGCGAAATTTTTTCAAACAGCGATTTATTCTCCGGCGGAAAAATTCTCGATAGTCCGCAGCCCTGAACGGCGATTGTCCTGCCGCCAGCGCTTAATGCGCCTGTGTGTGCCGCTGAGTCGATACCTCTTGCCATACCGGAGACGATTGTAAAGCCCGCTGCCGCCAAAAGATGAGCAAATCGACTTGCCTGTTCGCTGCCGTAATGGCTGCATCCGCGTGAGCCGACGATTGCAACCGCCAGACTGTCGGAGGCAACTAAATCGCCTTTGACATATAGAACAGGCGGCGGGTCATAAATTTTTTTCAGCAGCGTTGGATAGCGTTCATCTTCGAGATTGATAATTGCCGTATCGAATTTTTCAGCGAGTTCGATTTCCTTGTCGATATCGAAGTTGTTTTTGGTTCGCAGTATCTGTTCTGCGGTTTTGGGACCGACACCATCGACTTTTTCTAAGCCTGTTGCGCTGGCATTTAGGACAGCATCAACGGTGCCGAAGTGTTTTAAAAGTCTCATAAAAATTGTCGGCCCGACACCATTACAGCGAACAAGACGCAGCCAATTTCGTATATTTTCAGAGTTTTCCTGCATTTTTTCTGTGTTTTTCGCCAAAAACGTGAGAATTATCGCGATATTTTGAGCATTTTTTGCAAAAAAACAACAAAATTTGCAAAAAACTTGCGCTTTTGGACGCCTGCCCCGAGCCTGTCGAGGGAAAAATAACAGGCCTATTGTGATATTAGGACTTTTTAAATCTTTAATTATTTAAAAATATAATATAAAATCAGCATTGCTATTTTTGCTATAACATCATTTTTATAAAAGAGTTACGTTAAAAGATATATATAATCGTTATAATATATTATTTATTGAAAGTTATATTAGATTGACTTGAAAGGTTTTTGCGGTTATCCTACTGGCCTATGGTTTCCCGAAATACTACAAAGAAAACCGCTAAAGCTACGTCTAAAGCGGAAAAAGTTAAGCCGAGCAGGCAATTTAAGACGCTAAAACAGGGTCTTGAGCATCTGTTCACCCGGACGGACTACGAAAAGCAGAGCCGACTGCGCTATAACGTAACTACATTCAGTCTCGCTCGAATGGAAGAGTTGCTTTCGTTAGTCGCCAATCCGCACAAGAAGTTGGCCACCGCGCACATCGCCGGCACAAAAGGCAAAGGTTCGACCGCGACAATGCTCGCTCGAATGCTTCAGGCAAATGATTACAGCGTCGGTCTTTATACATCGCCGCACGTTGTCGATTTGCACGAACGCATAGCTATTAACGGCAAAGATATTTCCGATTCCGAACTTTTGGGTCTTATCAATCGCATTTATGCTCCCGTCGAAAAGATGGCCAAAAAAGACTCTCCGACGTTTTTCGAGATATTTACCGCAATGGCGTTTATGTATTTCGTTGACAAGAAAGTTGACATAGCCATTATCGAAACCGGTCTGGGCGGAAGATTGGACAGCACGAATGTTATTGAACCCGCTGTTGTCGGGATTACGAGTATTTCCATCGACCACCAAAATCTGCTGGGCAATACCATAGACCTGATAGCCAGGGAAAAGGCTGGAGTTATAAAGAAAGGCGTTCCCGTAGTAACCGTTTCGCAGGAACCTGCGGCGATGAAAGAGATTAAAAAAGCCGCTCTGGCCGCGAAAGCCTCTCTTATGGTAACCGGCAAGGATATAGATTTTTCTTACAGGTTTGAGTCGTCGCGCGAACACGGGCCTCACACGCGGATTTGTCTGACTACGCCAACGAGTAAATTCGAACATTTGCGAGTTCCGCTTCCCGGCGAACATCAGGCGATTAACTGCGGACTTGCGATAGCGATGCTCGATTCGCTTAAGGCCGGCGGATATAAAATCGATGACGGCAAGGCAATCGAAGGCCTCAAAAATATTAAAATGTCGGGCAGAATGGAAATAATCCACAACGACCCGCGCATATTAGTTGACGCAGCGCATAACGCTTCGAGCATTAAGGCTTTAGTCAGCGCAATCGGCCAGCATGTTCCTTATGATTCGATGATAATGATTTTCGGCTGCGGCCAAGATAAGGACGTAAGGGGTATGCTCGAACAGCTTCAGTACGGAGCTGATAAGGTGATATTCACTCGCAGCAATTCGCCCAAGGCGATGTATCCGCAGGATTTGGCGGATATGTACACCGAAATCTGCGGCAAGATGTGCCAGACGGCAATGAGCCTGCGTGAAGCCCTGCGGGTAGCCTCCAGCGCAATCGGCAAAGAAGACCTCCTGTGCATAACAGGCAGTTTTTATTTGGTCGGCCAGGCAAAGGTAATGTTCAAACCGAACTAATTTAGCGTCTGCCCTATTTTTTTAGGGAATTGGTTATGAAGCGAAATAATTTGCTCAAGATTTTAAATCCGATTCTGCTGGTGTTTTTTGTCAATCAGGCGATAACGGTAATTTTTCGCGATAGCCTTTCTTTCAAAGCGTTCGGCATTTTTCACAAGGCCGCAGGCGGAATACTGCTTTGCCTCTTCGCGCTGCATTTGATCCTGAACTTCAACTGGATTAAAGCTAATTATCTTTCAAAATAGGTAACCATTCACAGTTTTGCTGGGATTAGTTTGGGGTATGGAGCTTCAGCATAGGTTGCATTAAGGGCATCAACGAAGAAATCATAAACGCTGCGTT
>MHXU01000063.1 GCA_001824555.1 Planctomycetes bacterium GWC2_45_44 | reverse complement strand
TTCATAATTCACATTCGCGTTTAAATGCTGCTGCGAATGCTGCTGAAGAACGGATTTGTAATTATCCTGATGCTCGTCAGCCTCGGCCTGCTGAAGGAACGGCTCGAAGCATCGCAAAACAAATTCCCTCGCGGCCTCAAACCCGCCGTCAAAATATATCGCAGCGATTATCGCTTCGAGTGTGCCGGCGGCGATTGAACCCTGCATCGCCTTGCTTTTCTGCATACCTGCCCCGACTTTAAGAGCAGAAACCAGCCCGAGCTGTGCAGCGATAATCGAGCATATCTTTCGAGAAACGAGTTTGCTTTTGACTTTTGTAAGGTCGCCTTCGAAATACTTCGGAAATCTCTCAAAAAGAGCCTGGCAGACTACCAGCCCAAGCACAGAATCGCCGAGAAATTCAAATCTTTCATTGCTGTCGAGTTTGTCGGAAGCTATTGAGGAATGGGTCAGGGCTTTGCGTAAAAAGGAGTCGTCTTTAAATTGGTATCCGAGAGTTTTTTCAAGTTGCCGGACGAGTTCAGCATTCATAACATTTTCCTGAAAGCAGGGCTTTTTTAGAGGATAATTGCAGCATCTAAGCTGATGGTATCACTTTGCCGGCGGTATGTCAACTTTCAGCTATTCGTTGTCAGGAGGACATCTGCATACCAGCCAGAGCCGTAAAGCTGTCAGAGACAAACTCAAAGACCTTATCGAGGCCTGTAATCTCAAAAACGCCTTTAGTTCTTGCGCTTGTGCCGCAGAGAACCAAACGCTGATTGTGGTCGTCGAGGATTTTCTGCAGCCGGAGCAGTTGAGCAAGGCTCGACGAGGTTATAATGTCGGCATCGGCAAAGTCGATAACGACACTGCAATTTTCTCGCTGCTGGATAATCTCGGTTACGGCTTTAAGCTCATCGCCCATATCCGGCTCCGGGGCAGCGGTTATCAATATCACATTTTCCGACCAGTCCTGAATCCCCATTTTCAACTCCAAAATTAAATAGTCATTAGCCAATAGTCAGTAGAAAACGCCTCGACCAGCCGTTACTAATCGCCTTTTGGCTGCCGGCTATTGGCTACTTGCTACTGGCTATTATTTTCGGATTCATCCATCTCAAATATCGGCTGATAATGCGTTTAGGTTTAGATAAAATTAGGACATATAATCATATTCTGCTGATTTTGAGTCTTCTTTTCTGCAATTACACATAATTCACCAATTTATTTGACTGCGGCGGGCAATTATGGTAAGTATAGCCAGTTTTCGGGTGTTTCAACGATAAAACTATGGGCATTGAGGACTTACGAAATAAAATAGACCAGATTGACGCAAAGCTCGTGGAGCTGCTCAATGAGCGTGCGCAGGTTGTTGTTGAAATAGGCAAAGCCAAAGGTGCCGGCCCGATTTACGCGCCTGACAGGGAAAAAAAAGTTCTCGCTCGCATTGCCGAATTGAACAAAGGCCCTCTGCCCGACAGGACGCTGGCGGCGATTTGGCGGGAAATGATGAGCGGCTCGTTCTTTCTCGAACGACCTTTGCGAATTGGATTTTTGGGACCGAAAGGCAGCTATTCGCACACGGCGGCGGTACGAAAATTCGGCCAAAGCGTTGAATACGAAGCTGTGCTTGATATTCGCGGGATATTTGAAGAGGTCGGCAAGGGACATTGCGACCTCGGCGTTGTGCCGATAGAAAATTCGACCGGCGGCGAAGTTGTCGAAACGCTCGATGCGTTTGTCGATACATCCGTGCTTATTTGTGCGGAAGTTTATATGCCTGTTCATCATAATTTGTTGGCTAACTGCAAACTTCAGGAAGTCGAGAAGGTTTATTCCAAGCCGGAAGTTTTCGCGCAGTGCCGAAGATGGCTTGGTACGACTTTTAAGGAGGCAAAGACGATACCTGTTGCCTCGACCGCCAAAGCGGCGCAAATGGCAGCGGAAGAGAAATTCGCCGCGGCAATCGGCTCGGACATAGCCGCTGAACTATATGGATTGCAGATTGTATGTGAAAATATAGAAGATAACGCAAATAACGTAACGCGGTTTTTGGTTATCAGCAGGGAAGACGCTAAACCCAGCGGCGACGACAAGACATCGATACTGTTCAGCACCGCTCACAAGGCAGGCGCATTGGCCGATGTTTTAGACGTTTTTAAGAAAAACGAAGTGAACCTTACTAATATAGAGTCCAGGCCGAGCAAGAAAAGGCAATGGGAGTATTATTTCTTTGTCGATTGTCAGGGACATCGCAGGGAAGAAAAAATCATCGCCTGTCTTGCGGAAGTAAAGCAGCATTGTTTGCAGCTTTCGGTGCTTGGAAGCTATCCGAAGAATGATACATTGTTAGAGTGAAATTTTTGGAGTTTTAAAAAAATGAGAAAGCCTTTTATCGGCGGAAACTGGAAGATGAATACCGACAGCAAGGCCGCTGTCCAGCTTGCAAAGGATGTTGCGCAGAAATGCGCAGGCCTGCTTGATAAAGTTGACGTTTCTGTTTGTCCGCCGTTTGTTTATCTTGCATCTGTGAAAAACGCAATCGGCTCGGCAAAACTCGGCTTAGGCGCGCAGAATGTTTATTTTGAAGCCAAAGGCGCATTCACCGGCGAAATAAGCTGCTCAATGCTCAAAGACCTCGGCTGCAAAGATGTTATCATCGGCCATTCCGAGAGAAGGCACGTCATCGGCGAGAGCAACGAGCTTATCAATAAAAAGCTTATTGCCGCGATTGATGCCGGGCTGTTGCCGATTTTCTGCGTCGGCGAACTTATCGAAGAACGCAAAGCCGGCAAAACCGACAGCGTTGTCAAAGAGCAGATTCAAAAAGGTCTGGCAGGCATTACCGTCGAAAAGGCAAAGGCGATTACCATCGCTTATGAGCCGGTCTGGGCGATTGGAACCGGCTTAACCGCCACGCCCCAGCAGGCACAGGATGTCCATTTAATGATTCGACAGCTTATCGCTGATATGTATAATAAGGAATTTGCCGCCCAAATCAGAATTCAGTACGGCGGGTCGGCAAACGCCGGCAACGCAGCCGTTTTGATGTCGCAGCCGGATGTCGATGGTCTGTTAGTCGGCGGAGCGAGCCTGAAAGCTGACGACTTCGCGGCAATGATAAAGGCCGCGGCAGAAGCGAAAAAGTAAAAAATCAGAGCCTGGAGCGACAGCGACAGGTGCAAAAACTATAACAAATATAATTTACAAAGGTATTTAGTATGATGAATTTTGCTTTAGCGGCGGTGCCGTTGGTAATGAAACTCCTTATGGGTATTTGGATTCTGGCGGCGCTGATTCTGGTGCTTATCGTCCTGATTCAAAAGGGCAAAGGCGGCGGACTATCGGCAGCTTTCGGCGGAATCGGAAGCTCTCTGCTTGGAACAAAGACCGGCGATTTTCTTACCTGGGTTACAATCAGCATCGTCGGCGTTTGGTTGCTGTTGAGCGTCGTCGCGGCTAAATGGTTCAAGCCGACGGCGAGCGAATTTCTGCGAAACGAGCCTGCTCCGATTTCAGCTCCTGCTCCGAAAGTCGAAACTCAAACCGCAGAACAGCCCGCCGAAACGCAGCAGCCTGCAGCAGCGGAAACAAACGCACCGGCCGCCAAATAACGAAAGCAGTCAAATATGTTAAATAGTATGACAGGTTTTGCCCGTGTTTGCCGGGAAGTGAACGGCATCAGTTACGCCGTTGAAATACGTTCCGTCAACAACAGGTATTTCAAGCCGAATATAAAATTGCCCGAGCCTGCCGGTTTTCTCGAGCAGGAAATCGAAAGGCTGCTTCGCGACAATATATATCGCGGGTCGGTCAATTATTTTCTCCGGTACAAAAACGTAAGCGGCGAGCCGATGTACGAGATTGATTCTGCCGCTCTGAAAAGTTACGTCGAAAAACTCAACGGCATCAGCAGACCACAAAGCGGCATCGACTGCACAATCAATCTTGCAGATTTGCTTTTGCTGCCGGGCGTTGTAAGACCGCAGGAACCGGAAAACGAAAAAGCCGACAATCTAAAAAAAGCCGTCTTTGAAGTTACCGCCCTTGCGCTGGAACAGATGAAAAAAATGCGCGAGCAGGAAGGCCTGGCTCTCGCTGATGACATTTTTCAGCAGTGCAGCCAGATAGGCGGCCTGCTTGAGAATATAAAAATAAGAAAATTAGTCGTCGTGCAGGAATACAGAGACAGGCTCTCGGCAAGAGTTAAAGACCTGCTGCAAAGCGCAAGGCTCGAACTCGACAGCGACACGCTGGCCAGAGAAGTCGCGCTGTTTGCCGACAGAAGCGATATAAGCGAGGAAATTATTCGACTCGGCTCGCACATCGAACAGTTTGTGGCCAGTTGTAAGCAGGGCGAACACGCCGGCAGAAAGCTGGATTTTATCGCGCAGGAAATGCTTCGCGAGGCAAACACAATCGCAAGCAAAGCGTCCGACGCGAAAATTTGTTTCGATGTCGTTCAGATAAAATCCTGCATCGAAAGAATCAAGGAACAGGTACAGAACATAGAATAATCGGAGCGAAAATTGACAGGCCAGTTGGTTGTAATAAGCGGCCCAAGCGGAGTGGGCAAAAGCACTATTTGCGGCGAGATTCTTAAGCGGCTCGTCGGCTCTTATCTAAGCATTTCAACCACAAGCAGAGAAAAAAAGGCAGGCGAACAGGAAGGCAGAGAATATAACTTCGTCTCTAAGGACGAATTTAAAAGACAGATTGCCGCTGACAATTTTCTCGAATACGCCGAGGTGTTCGGCAATTTTTACGGCACGCCGAGAGATAAAACGCTGTCCGCTCTTGAGCAGGGCAAAATTGTTATTCTTGAAATTGACGTGCAGGGCGCGAAACAGATTAAGGAGCAGTATCCCGACGCGAAACTGATTTTTATTCTGCCGCCAAAGCATACCGAACTGCAAAGAAGAATAAACGACCGCGGCAGAGAAGAAGAACGGGAAATTGAAAAAAGGCTCGCCGGTGCCGGCATTGAAATCGCCGCCGCCTGGCGGCATTATAAGTATATGGTGATTAACGACGACCTCGAACAGGCGGTTAATGAGATAATAGACATAATTAGAAGATAGTCGGAGATTAAAATGATTAACGAGTTAAAGAACAAAAAAATCGTCGAAAAAGTCGGCGGAGCTTTTAAGCTTTCCGCTCTCATTCAAAAAAGAATGGTTGAGCTTATGGAAGGCTCAAGACCCCTGATTGAAAACACCGAAGGCAAAACAATGATGGAAATTGTTGTCGAAGAAATTATGCAGGACAAAATCGCTCCCGATTACACCGCTGTGCCGGACAAAATAGAGATACCCAAATTATAGGCGATACCGCAATGGCCAAAAACACGTCAGCAATCAGCGGTTTGAAAATCCTGCTCGGCGTAAGCGGCGGGGTGGCGGTCTATAAGGCCGTTGACCTGGCGAGCAAGCTTACCGGCGCAGGAGCGTTCGTCGATGTTGTTATGACCGAGGCCGCCTGCAAATTCGTTCTGCCGAAAAGTTTCGAGGCGGTAACAGGCAGACCCGTGTTCACAAGTATGTGGGAAAATCCGACAGGCTTTGAAATCGGCCACATAAGTCTTGCCGATGCGTGCGATGTCGTCGTCATCGCGCCTGCGACGGCGAACATTATCGGCAAAATCGCAAACGGCATCTGCGATGACCTGCTCACAACGACGCTTTGTGCCTGCTGGCAGAAAAAGATTTTGTTCGCACCCGCTATGAATGAAAAAATGTGGCTCAATCCAGCCGTGCAGTGGAACGTCAAAACTCTCGGCGAAATGGGCTTTGAACTAATCGGCCCCGAAAAAGGCCGACTTGCCTGCGGAACAGAAGGATTGGGCAGGATGGCAGAGCCGATAAATATTTTAGAGCGGATTGAGAAGACCGTAAAAAAGTTTAAAAGTTAAAACTGAAAACCCAAAGCCACAGCTTAAAACTCAAAACTGTTTATCGTATAGGCAAAACTATGTGATGTGAACAATTTTAAGTTTTGAATTTTGATTTTATACTTTCAACTTTAAATTTTCAACTTGTTTTTTGTCTGCGGGGCAAATAAAAAGTGGCCAGCAAAAAAATACATTTTCTTATTACGGCAGGTGGAACAAGGGAATACATCGACCCTGTCCGATTCATTTCAAACGCAAGCAGCGGAAAAATGGGCTATGAACTTGCCCGTGCCGCCCTCAAAGCAGGCCACAAGGTAACACTTATAACAACGGTTAAGAAGTCAGAAATCAGAAATCAGAAGTCAGAAGTGAAAATTGTGGAAGTCATCTCCGCCGCTGATATGTTCAAGGCCGTAAAAAACTATTTTAAAAAATGCGATTGTCTTATTATGGCCGCCGCTGTTTCGGATTACACCCCGATAAAAATTTCAAAAAATAAAATAAAAAAAGAAAATGAAAATCTGACAATCAAATTAAAACCGACTGTTGATATTTTGAAATGGGCTGGCAAAAACAAAAAGCTCGGCCAAATAGTTGTCGGCTTTGCGCTTGAAGATAAAAATTTGCGTAAAAACGCCGAGAAAAAATTAAAAGAAAAAAACCTCGATATGATAATCGCCAACTCTCCCGCCGCAATCGGAGCGGAAAAATCCACAGTCTATATCAAACAGAAAAACAAAAAATGGCTGACTCTTCCGAAGGCGGCCAAATTTTCCATTGCTCAAAAGATTATCGCTCAAATAAAATAGCCAACCCGACAAAGTCTGGTTTCCACTACAGAGCGGCCGTGCTTTCTGTGGCCAAATTTTATTTTGCAGCGTCTTTTATTTTCGCCCATTCATCGCGGAGGGTCGTTGTGCGATTGAATATAAGTTTTTCGCCTGCGTTTTCCTTATCAACGCAGAAATATCCCAATCTTTCAAACTGCCATCTGCTCAACGGCTTTGCTTCCTTTAGATAAGGTTCAACTTTGCAATTATTCAAAACTTTCAGCGAATCGGGATTTAAGTTCGCTGTAAAATCCCTGCCCTCCTCGGCTTCTTCAGGATTCTCTTTTGTGAAAAGATTATCATACAATCTAACCTCGGCATTAACAGCCGTTTTGGCGCAGACCCAGTGCAGAGTTGACTTTACTTTTCTGCCGTCTGGCGAATCGCCGCCGCGGGTCGCGGGGTCGTAAGTACATCGCAGTTCGATAACCTTGCCCGCTGAATCTTTTATTACATTCGTGCAGGTAATAAAATACGCATATCGCAGACGCACTTCTCTGCCGGGCGTTAAACGGAAGAATTTTTTCGGAGCGTCTTCCATAAAATCATCCTGCTCGATATAAATCTCGCGCGAGAATGGAATCTTCCTGCTGCCCGCCGATGGGTCTTCAGGATTATTGACAGCGTCAAGTTCTTCGAC
>MHXU01000062.1 GCA_001824555.1 Planctomycetes bacterium GWC2_45_44 | reverse complement strand
TCAAGCAAAAACTTGATGCAATACGCATCAGGGGTGCTGCGCGGTTTAATACCTGTGATTTGCTGAAAATCTTCGGTACACCAGTCAGGTAAATTGCCTGCAACAAAACTGATCTTGACCGGCCTTTTAAACTCACCCGAAACATCCAAATTTTGCGGATAAGGCCACAGTCTTTCTTTCTTAAACACCTTGTATCCTTTTGATTTACGGTAATTACTACTTAGTCCAGACTTCTATTTCTGTAAGGGTCAGACTATTGCCTTTATCCCTTGAACCAAAATTCAGCTTCAAATATCTTGCTTTCTTTGATATTGGTTCAAGTTTAACGTCAAAAATATCTTCTGTGAAAGAAGTTTTCTTAATGATATTATCACACACTTTCCAGTTTTTATTATCTGTACTCGTGCTCGCCGTCACTTCCGGCATCTGACCGGAATAGAAAATCACTGCCCTGAAAATATCACAACTATCGTTAAAATCAAAAGTAATCTCAAAGGGCTTTTCATTTGTATACTTGACTATCCAGTCGCTAAGTTTCGACTTGCCGCAATCAACGTTTCCTGCTTTCGGCGCTTTTTGCCTGTTGGTAAGCTTGCCATTTGCGAAAGCAATTTTTCCATCGGCATTACAATCAGCGATTTCATCAGGGGTGGCGCTGTACCAGTAACTGCCCTTAGTGTCAAAATTGCAAGTCGCCAGCGGCTGGAACTGTTGCCAGAGAATATGGTTATTGGTGAGGCACTTGCCTGCCATCTGAGGCGCCGGCTTGATCAAATCCTGCGGCAGGTTAAACCGCCATATTTTATGATCAACTTGTAACCCCAGTTTTTTCTGCAAATCCTGAAAGAAAATTGTCCATTCTTTGCTTCCAAGCAATTTGTATATAAACGGATTTGTTGCAAAGTAATAAGCTTTTCCTTTGCCAAATTTATGCAGGACAATAGCAGGCTTCTGGTTATCGAAGGCAGCGATTACTTCTGAGTCGCTATCGGTTTCAATGCTGAATGCCCTTCCCGTCGCTGGTAAGCTTGTTCCATTATACTGGATATTTTTCACCTTGCAGCTATCAAGCTTTTTTACCCCGAATATCGCGTTTCGTGCAGCCGAAGTATCTGTGCCATTGGTATCGAATGCAAACACTTCCGGATCGCCGCTGATTACCGTGCCGCCGTTCAAAACATATTCCTTGATTTTATTAACTACCGATGCCCCTTCATACCTTGCATACGGAATATAAATTGCTTTGAACTTATTTAAATCTATTTCGTTTCTATCAATTTGATAATCATTGATGAATTTGAACCAGCTGCCTGCTCTCTGCCCCAATACAGTGTAAGCAGATTCGGCATTTTCAGTTCTTGATTCAGGCGGCATAGCGCTGTAACTGTCACAGGAAAACAAAATCGCAAAATCAGCTTCCGGGAATTTTAGTTTTCGCATTTTTTTGCAATGCTCTATAGCAGCCATTTCAACCTGCCACCTATCCGGCGCGCCATAAAATTCAGTCCGCATATACTTGCTCTCATTTCGCACGCCGATTGTGTCTTTAAGGTAATAATGGATTCCTGTTGCGCCGCTGCGGAAACTTTCGCTTATCAAATCCAGAACTTCCTGTGGATTGAAAGAATCGGCATATTCCTCGACATGCATACAAGGCCACAACTCTTCTGTGCCTGATATGTCTTTGACTAATTTTGTAACATAACCAAACGAAACCCTCTGCGGAGACCCTCCCGGGTAAAGCTGATGTGTTACGATGTCACAGCTATTTTTCCATCTGCTGAAATCGTACGGCTGGGCTGCTGCAATCGGATCATCCGAAATTACCTTGATATCAGGCCAATCTTTCTTCACAGCGGCATAGATTTCCGCCTGGACCTTGTCCATCTCTCTATTGAGCCATTTCCTGTATGCCATCCAGCTCAAGGGATCTTTGCCGTTCTTGGAGGATGGTATGCCATACTTGCCGTTGCCGAACTGTTCCTTGATCTGCCTATCAACTTCAACAATGAAAGGATACTCATCTTTTTTCTGTGCGAAAACATCGATGCCTTCATTTGCCATATAGGTGTATGATTCATCGCCTATATACACTGCCCATATCACATCGTGATATTTTGTCAATGCATTCCTAAGATCATCCATCATCGTCTTTTTACATACTGGGTCCAGCAGGAACGGATATAAACCGACTTTGGGAACGGGAGCCCATCGCCAGTCCGGAGAGTAGAGTTCTTTTACACCGTGTTTTTTATCGTAAGTCATTGAGTCATAATGTGCAGCGCCAATTGTATGAAAGTTGCCTATAGGAAGCAGATTATTGGCTGCAAGCATTTGATATGCCTCGTCATAAGAATATCTGAAACCATACTGCATCGCAAACTGACGCATACTCGCGAAATCACGCTCTACAAACCAGTAAATCGCACCATTCTTTGCAAGGTTCAATGGTTCATCTGAAAGCAGTTCCTCGTAGAGAGGATTCGTAACATGCCAGACTTTGCTGGCTTCACCTTTTCCAGCCGATACACTCACCAGTGCATAAATCTTGAACTGGTTTGAATAAATTTTTCTGTCATTTTCTGATACCTTTAAATCGAGTGCGTAATAATCTGACACATATTTATACGGAATTGATATCGTGCACTCAGAATTAGGCTCAACCGCGATTTTTCGAACATCGCTGCAAGTATTCTTGCCTTCACTGGAAACATTAAGGGAAACTTCCAGATTGGCTTTCCGGGTATCCTGATTTTTTAGTTTTAATTTGACCTTGCTATCCCCGTTTTCTGCCAGACTCTCTACGCTAATTCCCACTTTTTCCTTTTTGGACTCAAATTGAAAATCAGCATAATTGGCAGAATTGACATACCAGCCCGGCTTCAAACCGCTCAGTTCCTGGGCAGGTCTCTCATTCCTTCCAAAATTCATTCTCCACATCTCACCGCCTTCCGGAACATATCCGAAATTCAGCAGCGGTATAGAGAGTTCAACTGTCCAGTATTTATCATACTCCCTGGTTGAAACTTCAATATCGGAATCCCAGTTTACTTCTCCATACCTTGAGTCAAATATAACCGCTGAAGAATTTATAATGAACTGATAGACGCTTCCCGTTTTGCTTGCGAGAGGATCGATAAAAAGCTCAACACAGTCGTCGTCCCATATACCGTTATCACGTTCCTCTACATGATTCCATACTTTTGTCATCTTGTTCATCTGGCTCTCATAGCACTTGAATGCTATATAGAGATTTTGATCATCGTATGCCACAAAGGCTTCGGTATTATTTATCAGCTTATTTCCGGAATTGCTGTCGCAAAGCTGTAGCTTTGCTGCGTCATGCCAGATTACGTCAGCTAAATTACCGTCAATAACCGGCTTGAGAGATGTTTTAGGTATTATTATTGCGGAAGCACTTAATGCCGAAACCGCTACTATGTAGAAAACAATTCCAAATACCGCTTTCATAGAAAACCTTTCTGACTTAATTAAAGACAACCCGGATTTACAAGCCCCCAATATACTATCATACATACTATACTACGTTGTGCATTGAGTCAACTAAAAAAACTCAAACTTTCCGATTTTTTTGAAAAATTTTTAGGCAAGTAGGTTTTTAAGTAGAAATATCCCTATGTCTAATAATAAGAAAATGGAGTGTACTTTTCCATTTAATTCGTTTAGACCTCATAAATGAGGTCTGTAATGATTAAACAGGACGTTTGACAGGAATCCCTCAACGTCAAATTTTCATGATTTCCGAACTAAATTCAGGGCGAAATGATTGCCCAGACACAAAATATTCACACAAAACTTTTGGCTTATTTAAGCCCAAACCGAATAAAATGTTGACGCTTGCCTAAAAAGCTTATATTATTAGCAAAGTTTTATCTTTATAGAACGTTTTTGGCAATAATTATACGGTTTAGCAAACATAGAATAGGTATATTTCAATTTCATAAAATTGAAATTAAAAAAAAATGTTAGAAAAAAAATACTTAGAATTAGTAAAATTAGTCCAAGCAGATATAGAGGCTAAAAAATGGCTAAAAAAGCTTCCCGGCATTTATGCACTTGCAAAGCATTATAGCGTTGCACCTGCCACGATATCTAAAGCCGTAAAAATATTGTCGCAAAGGGGACAAATTACAATACAAGGCACAAAAGGAGCATACATCTCCTCAATTGTTAAGAATCGACCGAGATATCGGGTCATTGGCGAAGTTGGTCTGGTGCAGCACCGGGACGGTAACAATGAACTTAAGAAAATGGAGAGCGAGGCCGCCCGCCACAAAATGACGGTACTGACTATTGGAACTTCCATTGAACTTGCAAATACCTCCCCGGAATTCTACGCTCATCTGCCGGTCGACGGATTGCTTTTCACAAACTCGATACTGCAAAAGCCTATAGCTGTTGGATTGCGTGAGGCCGGGGTACCGTTTGTATCAGTAAACCGTGTATTTGATGTCGAGGGTGTTGACTGGGTTGATTACGACTCGCCGAATGCCTTGAAAGACGCTCTTGCAACATTATCGGCACAGGGCCATAAGCGTATAGCGGTAGTGGGTTTCAAGCAGGATTATTCAGGTTTATTCAACGAACTTAGAACAATCCATTCTTCTTTTTGTCAGGAGCAAAAGGTTGATGCAGATTCGCTATGGTACGAAGTTTCAACAAACACAGAGTTTTGGTATTTGCATGGCGATAACTATTGCAGGGTATATGGCATCCAAAGCTGTAAAACGCTCATGAATCAAAATCAGCCCCCAACAGCAGCAGTGATTCTGGCGCACACGATTGCTGAAGGTTTTTGTGAGGCGCTTACGAGCATTACGAATTTGAAATTGCCGGATGAGTTTCCAATTATTACGATGTCACAAAATGGCAATTCGCATCAAAAAATGTCCTGCTTTTACGGAATAATCACTCTTCCTTCGATGGAAAGAACTGTTAAAGCGATGGACATCCTTTTTAAGAAAATCAATGCAGACAAAATTTTGCCGCCGGTTCAAGTACTATTACCAATGAAAATCCGTCTAAAATAGTCGTCCCTGAAAAAGTATATTTCTTCACGGATTTGGCACAATGACATTTCGCTTGAACGGACATTTTTCTGTTGCAATCAGCCAATTTAGCAAAAATCGACCAATTTCCAGCAGCGTGTCAACTGCTTTAGCTTCCCATCCTGTTTAGAATATCAGAAGTCATTGGTTTGTCCATATCTCAATCTCGGCTATGTCAAGCGGAGCGCTGCGTTCCTCGAAATCCATTCTTAAATATCTGAACGACTGGCTGCCTCCATTTAAAACAGTTTCAATAACATCAGGTGAATTTGCAAGCGCGTCATCCGTCTCATCTGTTTTTTGCCAGTCAACACAGTTGTTGGAGCCATATAGTTCCAACAACGGCAATTGCCCCGAGGTAAACAGATTCACTTTGCCGATTGCACAGGACTGTTTTAAATCGACGGTAATCGAAAACGCCGACTGGTCTGCGTATCGTACAATCCAGTCTGTATAGGTGCTTTTACCCAAAACAAGGCTGTTGTCGGCGTTGGTGGCCGCCCATCTATTGGTAAGTTTGCCGGAACTGAACGGTATTTCCACTCCGGCACTGCAGACATCCACAAATTGATCAGGAGCCAGACTGTATTTATATGTGCCGCCTGTGTTATAATTTAATATATTAATGGGCTTAAAGCCCTCCCAGAAAATATAATTGTTCGTAAGACACTGACCCTGCGGCTTTGAAACAGGCTCAATAAGAGAATACGGGAATCTGAAACGCCAAATCTTCTGATCTGTTCTCAGTCCTAAAAACGATTGGAAGCGGATGAAAAAGTCTTTCCAGCTTTGGTTGCTTACCGCATTTAATGTAAAGGGATTAACCGCAAAGAATATAGCTTGACCCGAGCCATACGGATGCGAAACAATTGCGGGTGTACCGTTATTAAATGTTGCCAGGACAGTACAGCCGCTGGTATTTATATTATAAGCTGTGCCATATACCGGCATTGAAAGGCCTTGATAATTGATAGTCGAAACAGATTGCGTTCCGTTTAATGTTACACCGAAAATAGCGGAACGGTAATTTGACATCGAGTTACCCCAGGCATTATAGCTGAATGCTGCCGGATCAGCCGCAATCAGTATTCCGCCGTTGGCCGCATATTGTTCGAGGCACTGTATTGCGGATTCTCTTTCATATTTGGCAAATGGAACATACACCGCCTTATAATTTGAAATGTCCAACTGCCTTTCGAGTTGATTATCATCAATGAACCGAAACCAGCTTTTAGGATTCGGACCCAGCAATGTGTATGCGTATTCTATCTCGTTCGTATTAGAACCGTTACCGTCCATATTAACATAGTAACCCTGGCTTGCGTAAGTATCGCAGGAATACATAACTGCAAAATCCGGTTCGGGAAATTGAAGTTTTTTCATATTTCTGGTCTCGGCAATGAGATTCATCAAAAGCTGCCATCGCTCGGGAGCGCCGTAATATTCATGCCCAAGATAGTTTATACCCGTGCTTTGGCCTATTACATCGGGTAAATACAGATGAAAACCCGTGGCGCCATTGCGGAATCCCTCGCTCACCATTTCGAGCACTTCCTCGGGAGTAAACGAACCTGCGTAATTTTCAACATGGAAACATGGCCATACTTCCTCTACTCCGGAAAGGTCTTTGATCAGCTTTGTTGTGAACCCGAATGTAGCCAAATCAGGATTTTGTAGTGGGTATAGCTGATGCGTTAAAACGTCGCATTTGCCGTTCCACGAACTGAAATCAAACGGATGATGCCCTGCTATCGAATCGTATGAAATAACTTTCATCTCTGGATGCGCATTTTTTACCCTGTCATATATCGCGCCCATTCTATCGGTAAGTTTTTGAACCAGCCATCGCCGATAAGCAATCCACCGGTACGGATTTGTATCGTCTATCGTCAACGGGATACCATACACGCCATTGCCATATAATGATTTGACTTCAGCGTCAGCCTGCGTCATATAATCCGGCCTGGGCGTACCTGCAAACGTATTCACGCCGCCCTGGTCTGCTTTTTCAATCGTTTCATCGCCGCAGTATATTGCCCATATATATTGCGGATTGGTTACCATAAGATGGTCAACTTCATCCATCACGCCCTGGTCGATTACAGGATCCGGGAAAAGAACTGAACTCCCACCATAATCATGTCCGGGAACAACATCAACATCATCGACACTCACGAGATTTTGCAATCCATATAAATTATCATAGTATGGATAGTTATATGCCGGGGATTCGAAGGTGTACGGATTGCAGAGATATGTAAGGCCATATTGAGCATTTAATCTCTGGGAATCTTCATAAATATATTGCAGGCCGAACTGCTTGCCTATTTTGCGGTATGTATCGGTAATCGTCAAGTGAGCCCACATAATAACCCCTTCATGAACCAGACCCATAGGCTCATCGGAGAATAGCTGCGAGTAAAGAGGTTTGTCCACATTCCATACACGATCGCTTATCGGAAAGAAGACACTGGGATTATTGTCCTCTTGCCATTGCTCGGCAAAAAGCCCGAAATCGTTGAATTCGACTTTGTGATTGCCGTTGATATCGGAGGCTATCGGATTGACCAGGTCAGACATAAGCCATTGATCGCAGAAAATAACAAAATCCTTAATATCGACGATGCAGTCCTTATTCAAATCGCCTGGAAATGCCTGGCCGAACTGGTG
>MHXU01000061.1 GCA_001824555.1 Planctomycetes bacterium GWC2_45_44 | reverse complement strand
CATAAAACGACAAAAATCAAACATAAAATTACACGAAAACGACAAATTTTTGTAATATTTTGTTGAATTTTGCAAAATTTTTGTTAAAATCGTCAAAAAATGGACGGGTTTTGAACGAAAGTATAGTAAAAATTGACGATTTTCAACAAAATTTGAATGTTTTTAATAAAAAAACAACTCACCACAGAGACACAGAGAAAAAAGAGATATAAAACTTAGAGCTTCTAACATAATGAAAAAGATGCAACATAGTGAAGCGTATCTCGTGAAGCGTATTTCGTTGTTTTTTCGCTTCACGCTTCACGAACGACGAGATACAAAAACTGTGTACAAATTTCTTTTGTTAGAGTTTCTTAGATAAGCGGGAAAGTATAATGCTTTCGACGGTAAAAGACAGAAAAGAAAAAATAATATCGGCGGCCATTAAGAATGGTTTTGTGTCGATAATTGAGATGGCTGATAAGCTCGGCGTTTGCGAGGCGACGGTGCGTCGAGATATTCAGGCGATAGCAACAGACGGGGTTTTAGAGGTTGCTCACGGCGGAGCGTTTCTCGCCAAAAATTCCGACTACTCATTTATTTCCAAATCGCTGCGGAATGCTGAAGCGAAAAAGACGATAGCCGAGCTTGCGGCGGAGATGGTTAAGGACGGCGACCAGATATTCTTAGATTCCGGAACAACCTGTTTTGAGATGACAAAATATCTGCGAGCGAAAAAGTCAGTTTCAATTATTTTAAACTCGGTACGAACGGCGGCTGAACTGAACTCGCCAGGTCTGAATGTTCTTATGTTAGGCGGAAAGTATCGGCCAGACAGATTGGATTGTATCGGGCCGATTGCGTATCAAACCCTTGACAGGTTGAGAGGATATACGGCGTTTCTCGGAACGGATGGAATGAGCAGAGATTTCGGATTTACCTCGGTGGATGTCGAGAGCGCAAGTATTTTCGGTCTGGCGGTAAAGAACTGCAAGCAGGCAATCCTGCTGGCAGACAGCAGTAAATTCGATAAGCCATCGCTGTATAAGACTACCAGTATACGTTCGATATCAACGGTTATAACGGAAAAAAAACCAAACGCAGACTGGTGCAAGTTTTTTGATAAGAATAATATTAAGTTAGTGTATCCGGAGTAAAGAAGTGAGAAGGTAGAAGTGAGAAGGTGGAAGGTGGAATCGGCTGCGCCGATGGAATTTTTAATTTTCACCACAGAGACGCAGAGAAAAAAGAGAATACAGAATACAGAATACAGAAGACAGAAGACAGAATGTAGAATCGCCTTCCGTCTTCGCTGCGCTATGACGCGACAGGGCGGCGGTGGAGTTTTAAATAAACCGCGTGGACAGCAGAGCTGTCCACCCTACTAAATACAAAATATAAGATTAATTTTTTTAGAAAGAAAGTGAAGTAAAATGCCAAAGTCACAGTTCGTATGTCCGGAAAGTTCGCGGAAGGCTGATTTTATAAAATTTCAGCCAATACCGGTCAATCAGTACGGAAAAACCGTTAAAGAAGAACTCAAAAGATACAGCGCGGACGACCTTATCAGAATACAGCGCGATATGACGGTCTGCAGGACGTTTGAGAATATGCTCAATGAAATCAAACTCCGCAGCGCGTATAACGGCATAACGTATTCGCATAACGGCCCGGCGCATTTGTCCATTGGTCAGGAAGCATCTGCTGTCGGACAGGCGTATCATCTCGGCATCGACGACCATATTTACGGCAGCCATAGAAGTCATAGCGAGATTCTGGCAAAGGGACTTTCGGCGATACATAAATTAGACGACAAGACGCTGATGGATATAATGAAAAATTATTTCGACGGCGAATGTCTTCGCATCGTCGAGAAAGACGCAGAAGGAAGCGTTAAAGATTTGGCGATTGATTTTCTGCTGTACGGCACGCTTGCGGAAATATTCGGCAGAGAAGCAGGCTTTAATAAAGGTATGGGCGGCTCGATGCACGCGTTTTTCCCGCCTTTCGGAGTTTATCCGAATAACGCAATCGTAGGCGGCAGCGGCGATATATCGGTCGGCGCGGCGATTTATAAAAAAGTAAATCAGAAGAGCGGTATCGTAATCGCAAACATCGGCGACGCGTCAAGCGCGTGCGGGCCTGTTTGGGAAGGTATTTGTTTAGCTGCGATGGACCAGTATAAGAAGCTGTGGGAAAAGCCTTATCGAGGCGGACTGTCGCTGATTATCAATTTTGTAAATAATTTTTATGGAATGGGCGGTCAGCCAAACGGCGAAACGATGGGCTTTGAAGTTTTGGCGCGTTTGGGCGCGGGAATAAATCCGCAGCAGATGCACGCTGAAAGAGTTGACGGCTACAATCCTTTGGCAGTGGCGGACGCGATAGTTCGCAAGAAAGAGATTTTGGCAAAGGGCGATGGTCCTGTGCTGCTTGATACTATTACATATCGTTACAGCGGGCATTCGCCTTCCGACCAGAACAGTTATCGTGAGAAAGAAGAATTAGATGCCTGGAAGAAGCACGACCCGATTGAGGCGTTCGCAAAGAGTTTGGTTGAAGCGAAGGTTTGCGGGCAGGATGTAATAGACGGCATTCATAAAAAAATTGGAGAATTGGTTACGAAGGCCTGTCGCAAAGCGGCTGATTTGACGATTTCGCCGAGGGCTGATTTGAAGAAGGCGAATTGTCTTTTGGACAGGACGATGTTCTCGGAGCAGAAAATAGTTTCGATGGATACGAGCAGGAAGCCGGAGACGCTTATAACCAAGGAAGAAAATCCGAGAGTAAAAAGTTTGGTCGGCAAGAGCAGAAGCGCGTTTGACGAAAATGGCGAAAGGCTTAAAGATACTCGCTGTGTCGGTATGAAGGATGCGATATTCGAGGCGGTGCTTGACGGGTTCTATAACGATTCGACGCTGATTGCTTATGGCGAAGAGAATCGCGACTGGGGCGGGGCGTTTGCGGTTTATCGCGGATTGACGGAGGCTCTGCCTTATCATCGTTTGTTTAATTCGCCGATTTCCGAGGGTGCGATTATCGGAAGCGCGGTTGGGTACGGTCTTGAAGGCGGTCGCGCTTTGGTCGAGCTGATGTACTGCGATTTTATGGGCAGGGCGGGCGACGAGCTTTTTAATCAGTTATCAAAGTGGCAGTCGATGAGCGGCGGACTTTTGAAGATGCCTGTCGTAGTTCGTGTTTCGGTCGGCAGTAAATACGGCGCGCAGCACAGTCAGGACTGGACATCTATTTGCACGCATATTCCGGGATTGAAAGTTGTGTTCCCTGTAACGCCTTATGACGCAAAGGGAATGATGTACACTGCGTTGAGCGGGACTGACCCTGTAATATTTTTTGAAAGTCAGCGTTTGTACGGTATAGCTGAAGAATTCAACGCGGGCGGCGTTCCGGCGGGGGCTTATGAAGTGGCGTTCGGCGAGCCTGCGATTCGCAAGGAAGGCAAAGACCTGACGATATTGACAATCGGCTCGACGCTGTACAGAGCTTTGACGGCGGCAAAAGAATTGGAAAGCAAGTATGGTGTATCGTGCGAAGTTATTGATGCGAGAAGTCTTGTGCCGTTCAATTATGAAAAAGTTCTTAACTCCGTGAAAAAGACGCACAAGATACTGCTGGCTTCGGACGCGTGCGAACGCGGAAGTTATTTGCATACGATGGCATCTCATATTACGCAGATGGCGTTTGACGAGCTTGATGCTCCGCCGGTTGTGCTTGGCGCCAAGAACTGGATAACTCCGCCTGACGAAATTGAAGACGCGTTCTTCCCGTATCCGAAAGATTTTATTGACGCGGTGAATAAGGGAATTATGCCGTTGAAATAATAGCCAGTAGTCAGTAGAAAAGATAAAGGGCGGACGATTGTTCGCCCTTTTTTATTTTCTCACCACAGAGACACAGAGAAAAAAAGAGGATACAGAATTCAGTAGACAGAAGACAGAATGTGGAATCGAAAAAAGAGTGAATAATGAATAGTGAAGAATGAATAATTGTGGAATCGGCAAGGCCGAGGCTGTTTTATATGAACCCCGCCAAAGTATTGGCGGGGCTAACCGATTTTATTTGTTTGGGTCTTTGGGCTGATTGGCATCGGGGGCTGGTTTAGGCTCTTCCGGCGCGGGCGCATTCGGATCAAAGGCGGGCATATTCGCTTCGATTGCGCGACGAGCTTTGAGTCTTTCCTGCTCGGCCTGGGCTTTTATTCTTTCGGCTTCTGCCTGCGCCTGTTCGGCATTAGCTTTTGCCGTTGCAGCTTCGGCTTTTATCTTGTCGGCTTCGGCTTGCGCATTATCAGCTTCGGCTTTTGCCTTTTCGGCCTGTGCTTTTGCGCTGTCAGCCTGCGCTTTTGCCTGTTCGGCTTCGGCCTGTGATTTTTCCGCTTGTGCCTGCGCCTGCTTGGCCTGTGCTTTTATTTTTTCTGTCGCGACTTTGTCGGCATCGGCTTCGCTTCGAGCTTTTTCGGCCTGCGCTCGTGCGCTCTCGGCATCGGCTTTTGCTTTTTCAGCATCGGCCTGCGCTTTGATGGATTCGGTCTGGAGTTTTTCGGCGTTAGCTCTTTCCAGCGCGGCTTCGGCTTTTGCTTTTTCGGCCTGGGCTACGGCGTTTGCGGCTTCGGCCTGTGCCTGTTCGGCCTCGACCTTTGTTTGATCAGCCTGGGCGCGAATTGTTTTGGCTTCGGTTTCGATTCGGGCTTTTTCTGTTGTGGCTTCGTCGGCCTTTTGCTTGATGTGTTCGGTATAAGCCTTGTCGCCGGATGGGTCGGTTAGAATTTTGTCTAATCCGGCATCATATTTCGGCGCGGCCTGCTTTTTGTCAACCATTTCGAGCATTTTGGCGTATTCCATACCGCCTGAAGAAATGCTCGGCGTGAGAATGAAAATAAGTTCCGAGCCGGATTCTTCAAAATCCCTGCTTGAAAACAGCAGGCCAACGACTGGAATATCCTTTAGAACCGGATAGCCTCGGAGTACATCGCGTTTTTCTGTTCTTCTGATGCCGCCGATGACGAGACTGTAGCCGGGCTTTACGCGGTTTTCATCGACTTTAATAGACCGCTCGGTGATAACAGAGGTCTGGACAACGCCCTTTGGTTTGGTATTGGAGCCGATTTTAATCTCGGTACTCAAGCCCACAGAGCCATCGGCATAAACGTGCGGAAGAACTTCAAGAGAATCCTCAACCCACTGATACTCTGTAATGTCATACGGCAACACATTAAGTTGTTGTGTAACAGTTTTTTGAATAGGAACAAAGTCTCTTGAGAGAACTTTTGCCTTTTGGCCGTTGACGGTCTCGATGGTGGGATTCATTAGAATTTTCAAATATCCTCGAGATACAAGCATATCGACGAGCATCTTGACTTTATTGCTTTCGTAGCCTATGCCCATACCGAAAGTCCCACGCTTTGCTTCACGAAGAGAGGCGCCGGGGAAACTGGGCGATTTGCCGCCGAAAGTAAAATCTTCTCCGAATATATTTGTTATATCTACGGTTGTCTCTCTGTCAAAAGTCTTATCAGCGTAGAGTTCTACAATCGTACAATCTATATTGACCTGAATGGGAGATAAATCAATGAGATTTAGAATTTCCAGAACCGTGTCGGCTTCCGCATCGTTGGCGCAATGGATAATAAGCTGATTGGTGGCATCGTTGGCGGTTACCTTATAGCCCATTTGAGTTGTAATGATGGTTGCCATCTGGGCGGCGGGCTGCTCGCGAGTAAAATAGAAGACTTTCACGCCATCATTTACATCAATTCTTTTTGGTGGTTGGATATATATATTTGGAAGAGGGTTGTTAACCGCTGGATTTGCCCTGGTCTGCTCGATATCGCTTAATGTGGCTCTTGCTTCGAGTTCGCCGGGCTTGTCGTTGAAGCTTTCTTCGCAGCCTGCGAAAAACGCAGCGCAAAGGAATTGCAGGATTAGGGTATATCTTACTATCGCGATTTTGCGTAGTCGAATGCGGTACATAATAATTTAGTA
>MHXU01000060.1 GCA_001824555.1 Planctomycetes bacterium GWC2_45_44 | reverse complement strand
AGTATATAAAACTGAATATGTAATCTTCTTCTTCCTCCTCCTGCGAGCAGTTAGTGTTTCTTCACCGGGCACAACTGCTCGTTTTTTTTGCGCAGTCTTGATTTCTTCAGTGTAAAAATCCTGCAAATTTGATAAATAATCAATCTTTTTTTAAATTCCAATAAGTTTTACCAAAATTACCAAAATTACCTATTTTAACTAAAGTTTTTTCGAGTCGTCCTCCGATATTGATTATAGATTGCCCAGATTAATATTAAGAAAATTGAAATCGGCAATGGATTTTGGAATTCGAAAAAAGTTCAAAAAATAGATTTTGGAGACAAAAAAATGATTAGCGAAGTGTTAATGGAAAAGTATCTTGAAGCGTTATTGACCGGCGACAGAAGAATTTGCAGGACGATTATTGAGGAAGTCCTTCATCAAAACAGCGCATCAATAACCGGCGTGTACTGCGATGTAATTTGGCCTGTTATGGTGGAAATCGACAAGCTGCACCGTATCGACAGAATTACGCCTGCGCAGGAGCATTTGGCCACGCGAATCAACCGTACAATCGTTGACCAGCTCCAGAATAAACTTCCACGCCAGTCGCAGATAGATAAAAAAGTCGCGGTGTGCAGTTCGCTTCGCGAGACCGGCGAGCTTGGCGGGCAAATGATAGCTGATATGTTTGAAAGCGCCGGCTGGGACGTAAGATTTCTCGGCGGCGGTATGACAAACGACGACATACTTTCTTACGTCAATCAGTTCAGTCCTGATGTTCTTGTGATATACGGCACCGAGCCGGGCGAAACGCCGGAGATACGCAGCATAATCGACAGGATAAGAGAAGTGAACGCTCATCCTGAAATGAAGATAATGCTGTCTGGCGGCGTATTTGGCCGAGCGGAAGGGCTTTGGGAAGAAATCGGCGCCGACCTTTTTGCCGAAAACGCAGTCGATGCCGTTAAGGTCGCAGGCGATGTAAATCAAACTCAATGCACGCCTGTCAGGACTATCAATCAGAGAAAACGCAGACAAATGGCGGCAGCAAAATAGAAGAATGAAGATTGAAAAATGAATGGTATCTTTAAAAATTGCGACAACTGTCATTGCGAGGAGTTCTGATGAAATCAGAACGACGAAGCAATCTCAATCGCCGCGTGGGCTAAGAGCCCACCCTACAAAACGAGATTGCCGCGCTGCGTCCTGCTGGGCAGGAATTTGCTCGCAATGACGAACGGCATTTAGAGGTTGCCTGAAGAATTAAGAAGAACGGCGCAGGCGTTTCCATAAATCTTCAATCTACAATTATTTTTTTTGTTCTATTCTGATTCTTTGCAGCTGATTAAATCGTAAAGTTCCTGTGCGGAAGTCGAGTGCTGAATTTTGTTTTTGAATTCCTCATCAAGCATCAGTCTGCTGATTCGAGCCAATGCCTGAATATGCGGGCCGGTTTTGTCTATTGGTGAAACTAACAGAACAACGATATACACCGGCTTTTCGTCAATGCTCTCGAAATCAACGCCTTGAGGCGAAATGCCCATCGCCATAACGAGTTCTCTTGCGCCTTTGCATTTGCCGTGCGGTATCGCGATGCCGGAGCCGATGCCGGTGCTTCTTGTCTGTTCGCGTGCCAGCACAGCCTGTAAAACAACATTCTTATCCTGAATAGAGCCTGCCGAGGCTAAAGCGTCCACCAGTTCGGCGATTACCGCTTCCTTGTTTTTGCCCTGAAGCGGAACTATTATGCACGCAGGTTCGAGAATCTGTGTGAGTATCATTTTTTAAAGCCCTGTAAGAATAAAAACCGTAAAATTAGACAAGCCACCAATTATACCGGTATTTGGATTTGAGGCAATAATTTTTAGCCGTGATATGCGGCATAAATATCGCCTTATGATAACTGCTTGTGAAATATAGAGTTAAGACGAGCGGAAAGCAGGAGCATCGTGCATCTGTTTTTTTGGGCAAATATAAGCGTCTGCTTCCATTCCGTAATTGACCATTCTGCTCGGAAAAGGCGATGATTTATCGCTTTCAAACTCACTGTCCGGCGTTTCCGTCGCGGTCTTTCTCGACGTAATCGTAATCACACGAAGTCTCATCTCCGCCATTTTTTAAAATTGATATTTCATACAATCGCCATTAGACTGTATTTATATTAAAATAATTTCGGCCAAAGGCCGATTTCATAATTTTGATTTTTAATCTTTGATTTTTTATTTTCAATTTATATGGCCAGTCATAATTTACAAACCATTAAAATAGACGACCTCGATATAATCGGCTATTCCGTTGGCGGCGAAGAAACCGTCGTCGCAATACCGCAGCTTGATGTCTGCTTCGACATCGGCAAAGCTCCCGACCAGGTCATCAGCATCAACAACGTCCTGCTCACCCACGGCCATATCGACCACTCGGCGGGCATCGCGTATTATCTTTCGCACCGAAAATTCTGCGGCATCAAGCCTGGCCGCGTCTTCGCTCCCGAAAATTTAGTTATCACTATGCGAGAACTTATTGATGTCTGGGGCAGACTTGACGGCACGAAAATCCCCGCTGAATTCGTTCCTATGGCCGCCGGCGATGAAGTTCAAATCAAGCCGAATTTATTCGTCCGAACTTTTCCCACCAAACATTGCAGAGGCTCGCTTGGCTTTTCAATCATTGAAAAAAAGAAAAAATTGAAGGAAGAATATCTCGGCCTCGACAGCGCAGGAATTGTCGAATTAAAGCGAAAGCATATTGACATTGATTATCCGGTCGAGACTTCGCTGGTAACATATTTAGGCGATACGCGTTATCACAATTTCGCGAAATATGATTTTATCGTTAATAGTAAGATATTGATTGCCGAGTGTACGTTTGTCGTTGATGAGCATATCGACCGCGCGACGGCAGGCGACCATATGCACATTGACGAGTTTTCTGAGATGCTCGAAAAGTTGAACAACGAGCATATTATAGTTACGCATTTGAGTTCGCGAACCGGCATCGGTGCCGCGAAGAAGAGTTTAAAAAAGAAGCTCGGCGCAGAACTCTACGCCAAAACAACCTTGCTGATGGACAGAGAAAACAAAACAGAACCATAACACTTTAGCCGACTGTAGCACCGATATTCAGCCCTGAAAGGGCGAAATAATGCCGGATGCTGCAAATGGCTAAAAGGTTACAAAAATTTTTTCAGCCGGGCAAGCCTGCCAATACCTCCTGCCGATTGGCATCTGCCGATTCTTCCGCAAACTCCGCCTGCGAGGCAAGTTGTTTTTGCAGCCACTGGCCGTCGCAATTTTCTGCGCTGCACTTAAACCATACAAAAAAGTGCCTTCCCTCTTTCATTCTATCCACTTCTTTCATAACTTCTCCGCAAACCGGGCAAAGCCCTTCTTTTTCCGCGGACTGAAACTTCGTGCCATCTACGGTAAAATAAGCCACTTGTATGCATTCCTTTCATACTTTTTATTTATTTGCACCGCAGTTCGACCGCCGAACATACGCAATCGCTATGCTGTGCTATATGGCCAGGTCTTTAAAAAGCCGGTCAATCGCAATGCTCAATCGCCCATCAATATCGTAGCTGCCTTCGATAAGCTGCCGCCGAATCGCAAAAATTTTATTCTTCCCAGTCGTCCGCAGCGAACGGCTTTTGACATTATTACCATTGCCACAAACCGAAGAGACATCTGCGTTCCCGGCGGTTGCTGTCGCACAACTATTTTGCTGACTCAAAACAGACATCCCGAACTCCTTTACAAAAAGCCTTTGGCAATCTCCAAAAACCATTACGAACAGGAGCACTCACAAAATTACCCAGGGCTATATGCCTCGCGGCCTTCCGTTGCCGCGTTTGTTTTCTGCCAAATCTGACAACATTTTTTTCTGTTGTTTTGCCAGACCTGGCTTTAATGCCTGCCTCCGCCTCCAAAGTTTTTGGCTTACGCCAATCAGCCATTAGCCCCATAATAACATAATTTAAATAGGTTTAAATCGGGGTTATGCCTGTTTTTTGTGTGGGTGAAAACGCCTACAATTTTATAATGAGGAAATAGTTTTGCGGGCGGTGAAACCTAAAAATTCAGTCTTAAAATCAGAGCCGCGACAACCTGTCCTCTATAGCTGGTTTCTGCGTAGCCTTGTGCGAAGCAGAATAGCGAAGACGGATAGCCGATTCCACCTACTGTCTACCCCCTCCACCCTATCCCCTAACCCTAATTATTTTTCTTGACAACGCTGGCAAATTGAACTATTAAGACGTGTTTAAATTCCCGATAAATGGCTTTTACAGTGTCGTAAATGGCGTTTTTGGGGTAATTTGACGTGAATTGTACCAAGATTGAAGGTTGGAGTCTTTCCAGTCTTCAATTTTCGTTTTTTGATTAGCTCGGAGATAATAATGTTACCAGTAAAAAAACAGTCTAAAGGCAGAACAAGAAGACGCAGAAGTCATCACGCATTGAGCGCTCTGAATTTATCAGTGTGCAAAAAGTGCGAAAGCCCCAAGCTGCCGCACGCGGCCTGCTCGAACTGCGGCTATCTTAACCCGAAAATCACTCTGAACATTGCCAAAGAGGAAAAAGACTAACAATGAGGATCGCGATTGATGCCATGGGTGGCGACTATGCGCCGGACGAGATAATCGCCGGTGCGATTGAGTCTTTTGAAAAGCTCGACAAGGATGACAAAATTATTCTGCTCGGTCCTGAAGCTCTTGTTAAAGATAAAGTCGGCTCAAAGAATCTCAAAAAGTACGGCAGCGTACTTGAAATAGTCGATGCTCCCGAAGTAATAGGGATGGATGAGTCTCCGATAGAGGCTATTCGCCAGAAAAAGCACAGTTCCATTTCTCTTATGGCTCGGTTGAGCGCGGACGGTTTGGCTGACGCGGTAATATCGGCCGGCAATACCGGTGCGTGCGTAGCGGCCTGTCAGTTGCGGATGCGCAATATCGAAGGCGTGAACAGGCCGGGCATCGCGGTTGTTTTTCCGACGTTTGAAGGGCCGGTTACGATGTGCGATGTCGGCGCAAATATATCCTGCAAGCCAATCAATTATTATCAGTATGCCGTGATGGCCAGTATGTATTCCAAGCACGTTCTGGGTATAGCAAGTCCCCGAGTCGGTCTTATGAGCATAGGCGAAGAAGAAAACAAGGGCAGCGATGTTATCAAAAAAGCCCGCGAGCTGCTCAAAAGCGATAAGAATCTGAATTACATCGGCAACATCGAAGGCAGGGATATTTTCAAAGGCAAATGCGATGTCGCGGTCAGCGACGGGTTTGTCGGCAACGTTGTTCTTAAACTTACCGAAGGCCTTGTTGACGGCCTTTTCAAAATTATCAAACACGAACTTATGCAGGAATCGCTTCTGCTGGCTATGAAGTTTAAGCCGGTTATGATGAGGCTGTTCCAGAAATATGATTATCACGAATACGGCGGAGCTCCGCTTTTGGGCGTGAACGGCACAGCGGTTATCTGTCACGGCTCAAGCAAAATCAGAACGATTAGAAACGCCGTTATGATGTCCAAAAAATTCCATGGCCAGAAAATCAACGAAAAGATAAGGGAATATCTGGCTACAACAACAGTAAGAGGCACGGATGAGTAGTATGGATAAAAATCAGGCGGGCATATTTCGTGCTGTGCTCGCGGGTACGGGAAGCTGCATACCTAAAAAAACTCTCACGAACGACGACCTTGCGAAAATAGTCGAGACTAATGACGAATGGATTATGACGCGGACGGGCATAAAGGTTCGCCATATTGCCGGGGACAATGAAACCACCGCGGATTTGGCTCTTGAGGCCGCGAAGAAAGCTATTTCGCAGGCGAAAATTTCGGCAGAAGATGTCGAACTGATTATCACCGCGACGATTACGCCCGAAATGGTATTTCCATCGACGGCTTGTTTTGTGCAGGACAGACTCGGGGCTAAAAAAGCCTGGGCGTTTGACCTCTCGGCCGCGTGCAGCGGATTTGTTTACGCTTTGAGCATCGCACAGCAGTTTGTAACCAGCGGCAAATACGACAACGTGCTTGTCATCGGTGCCGAAACATTGAGCAAGATTACGGACTATAAGGAAAGAAAAAGCTGTATCCTTTTCGGCGATGGCGCGGGAGCTGCGGTTATAAAACGCGGCGATATGAAAGGTTCAAAGGGAATTTTTTACAGCACGTCAGGCTCGGACGGCTCGGGCTGGCCAAGCCTGTATTGCCAGGCTTATGGAAGCAAAAATCCCGTCGGCAAACCGCTTGAAGACCCGAATATGGTCTATATGCAAATCAACGGCAGAGAAGTTTATCAATTGGCCGTGCGGAAAATTATTGAAACGGTGGAAGATTGTCTGACCCATTGCGGCCTGACAATAAACGATATAGATATGTTCATACCTCATCAGATGAACGCGAGAATAATCGAGTCCGTCGCCAAACGGCTCTCGCTTGACGATGAAAAGGTATTTATAAACATAGAAAAGTACGGCAACACATCAGCGGCCTCGATACCGATAGCTCTTGACGAATGCGTAAGACAGGGCAGAGTTAAGAAGGGCGACATCGCCTTGCTCGTAGCCTTCGGTGGCGGTTTGACGTGGGGAGCGAATTTAATAGAATTTTAGTAGAGACGCACGGCCGTGCGTCTTTACTCTATTTTTTCAGGGACGATATGACGGCAAAAATAGCTTATATATTTCCAGGTCAGGGCGCACAGCTTGTCGGTATGGGCAAAGATTTTTACGATGCCGAGCCGCTCGCGAAAGATATTTTTAATAAAGCAAATGGCATTGTCGGCTACGACCTTGCGAAATTTTGTTTTGAAGGGCCGGAAGAAGAACTTAATTCCACAACGATTTCGCAGCCCGCGATTTTTACAATGTCGGTCGCTGTTCTTGAAGTTTTAAAAGCAAAAGGAACGATTGAACCTGCAAATATTACGGCTGGTTTGAGTCTGGGTGAATATACGGCTCTTTACGCAGCCGGAGTTTTTGATTTTGAATCGGGATTGAAGCTTGTCCAAAAAAGAGGTCAGGCTATGCAGGCCGCCGCCGATGCTTCAAAAGGCTCGATGGTGAGCATCATCGGCCTTGACCAAGATAAGACCGAGCAGCTCTGCAAAGAAGCCGCCGAAGGTAAATTGCTTAGCTGTGCCAATTTTAATTGTCCAGGCCAAATCGTCATAACCGGCGACGCCGATGCCTGCAAAAGGGCGGTCGCGCTCGCCGAAAAATACGGCGCTGCAAAAGCGATAGAATTAAAAGTCGCCGGTGCGTTTCATTCGGCATTGATGGCTCCCGCCGCAGAAGAACTTAAAAAAGCGATTGAGCTTTGCGAAATAAAACCGCCCGCCGATGTCGCGGTCATAGCGAACGTGAACGCCGAGTATTACAAAACCAAAGAGCAAATTTCGCAGGGTCTCGTCAGGCAGTTGACAGGCGCCGTGCTTTGGCAGAATTGTATGGAAAAACTTCTTGCCGACGGCGTAACGAAATTTTATGAGATTGGGCCGAATCGCGTTTTGACCGGCCTGATGAAAAGAATAAACCGGAAAGCGGAAGTAGTCAATATAAGTAGCGTACAATAAATTTTAGATTTAATTTTGGAGTTTTATAGATGTCGGAAAAAAGGCTTGCAGTTGTAACAGGCGCAGCAAG
>MHXU01000059.1 GCA_001824555.1 Planctomycetes bacterium GWC2_45_44 | reverse complement strand
TATGACTTGTCTATGTCCTTGACAGTGTCCCAGCTCAAACCTGTCAACTGGGCAGCATCCGCTATGGTCATTACCCTGCACAGGTCAATGACAAACCGCTCAAGCGAACGGGTGTAATGTTTCTTTGGGTCTGCAAAGTCAAGATTCGCCTGTCGTATAGCGCCACAGTCTTTGCAGAACAGTCGAAGAATGTTCACCGCCAGTTCGACATGTTTTCTGCCGACAAGCAGGGTTTTGAACGTCCGCCACTTATGGCCATATTGAATTACATGGCGAGATTTACAGACCGGACAGAGTATTTCGCCGGGGTACAGTGAACATCGAAAGACCGTTTTTCCGTCAAAAAATCAGTACTGATATGTTGCACAGAACGAATACCAAAGGTATGATACAACAGACTGTTGGACATAGCTTTATCTCCAATAGGTGGTTTAATTTTTTTCCACCTAACCCGGACAAGCCGGAACCAAAAAAGTTATTGTCATTATCATTTCCATCTCTTAAAATAACACCATACTAAAAACCCCATAATGGGGAATAATAGCGTTCGAGCCCAACGCATTCTATGACCTGATTATTTCAGGAGGCTTCAAGCCATAACCTTTTCAAATGGACTCCATAGTACAGTTTTATTTTTGTCTGCCCCTTCAACCCCCTTTGGGGGAAAGGGGGTTTTTTATTCTCATTTCAAAATTTTGATACCATTTTGCGCTCAATTTCATTTGTAAGAGACTATAATAATGCTATGTCCTCTTTTTGCAACCCTACCTACTCATTTACCGGAAGAGCCATTTTATCTTTAATCAATTTGTATTCAACGCTGTCAACCAGCGCCTGCCAGCTTGCGTCGATTATGTTTTCCGACACGCCGACGGTTCCCCACCTGTTGTCCTTGTCCCGCGTTTCGATGATAACACGGGTAATGGCTGCGGTAGCTGCCGCAGGGTTGACGATTCTGACCTTATAATCAACAAGATGTATATCGCGGACATTTGGATAAGACCGTTCTAAAGATTTGCTCAAAGCGCTGTAAAGCGCATCGACCGGGCCATCGCCTTCGCTGACAACGTGCTCAACCTGGCCGTGAACTTTCATTTTGATTGTAGCCTGGCTTACCATTTTGCCCGCTGAATTTCTTTCAACGTTAACGTGGAATTTTTCCAGTTCGAAGAAAGGTTTGTAATCGCCCATTAATTTTTTCACTAACAGTTCAAAACTGGCTTCGGCTGCTTCAAATTGGTAGCCTCTGTTTTCAAGTTCCTGAACCTGATTAAGAATTTTTTTCGCAAGTTCCTTATCTTCCGTGATATTGGCCTTTTCTAATTTTGCCAGAATGTTCGCCTTGCCGGAAAGTTCGGAGATTAAAAATCTTCTCTCGTTTCCAACAAGCGATGGGTCGATATGCTCATAAGTATTTTTATTTTTTCGCAGAGCGTCAACGTGCAGCCCTGCCTTATGCGCAAATGCGCTGGCGCCGACGTAAGGCATATTCGCCGCGGATTGCAGATTCGCCACTTCCCAGACAAACCGCGATGTCTCGGTGAGCATTTTTATTTTATCCTGAGCCAAAACCTCAAACCCCATTTTAAGGGCGAGATTCGGTATAATCGTGCATAAATTCGCATTGCCCGTTCTTTCGCCCAGGCCGTTGATAGTACCCTGAACGTGTCTTGCGCCGGCATCGACGGCGGCAAGCGAACTTGCCACCGCACAATCGCTGTCGTTGTGGCAGTGAATTCCTATTATCACTTTTTCAAATCGAGTTTTTACGACTTTGGTGATATCATAAACTTCGGCGGGCAGACATCCGCCGTTGGTTTCACAAAGGGCGAGCGTCCCTGCGCCGGCATCGACAGCCGCAGCAAGAACTTTCATAGCGTATTGGGGATTTCTTTTGTAGCCGTCAAAAAAATGCTCGGCATCAAAGACCACTTCAATGCCCTTATTTTTCATATACGCAACAGACTCGGCGCAAATCCTGATATTCTCTTCAAGGCTGCACCGCAAAACTTCGGTAACGTGCATATCCCACGTCTTGCCGACGAGCGTCGCAACGGGGGTTTTGCAGGCGACAATCGCGTTCAGTGAAGCGTCATTTTGAACTGTCGCGTCCGCTCTGCGGGTATTGCCAAAGCCGGCAACCTTCGCCTGCTTTAGATTCAGCTTCGCCGATTCGATGAAAAACTGCATTTCCTTGGGATTGCTTGACGCATAGCCGCCCTCGATATAATCGAAGTGCAGACTGTCTAAGTGCTTTGCTATCATCAGCTTATCATCAAGCGAGAAACTTATCCCTTCTGCCTGCATCCCGTCCCGGAGGGTCGTATCATAGATTTTTATCTTTTCCATAGGTGGATTTTATTTTTTTTTCGGCAAAAGTAAAGTTTTTTTAATAGCTGTATAGCTATCTCCAGCTTGCGGTGTCTAACCATTCAGCGGCCAGTAGCGTATAATCGGCAAGATTTACTGTCCCATCGTGCCTGATGTCTGCCGACACTTCCTGCGTATCTTCGGACAAATAGGAATCAATCAAAAAATAGAGGTCATAAACATCAACCGTACCGTCATTATTGATATCTGCCAGCAGCATCCAGTTATTCGGCGGAATACTCGCCTGCTCCGTTCCGCCATAGAAACCCATATTGATTCTTTTGTTTATGCCGTAGAGGCCGAGCGGGTCGCGAACGCCGTAAATCGGCTCATCGCCAAGCGGCGAACCCGGGCTGCCAGCGTCAACGCATCTGCTTGTATGCGATGTCCAGCCTTTCAGAGAGCCGTCGAACCATACCCAGCCATTGCTTTGCAAATGATAATCTCCCTGCGTCCAGACCTTATCAGTCGCCGGTAATGTGCCCCACGCGCCGGGGTCGATAAACATCGGCTCTGAATCTATGCAGCCTGTCCACTGGAAATTTCTATATGGGGGAAGTTGTTTTAAATTGTTGAGGTTTTGCCAATCGCAATAAGAAATATCCCATTTGCTGGATGATATCGTGTAAGGCGGGACTCCGCAGTCGCTTTTTACCTGACTGTTGCCATAAATAATTGAGTTTGTGAATCTGTTGCGTATTGAAGACGAAGAACTCGACTGCACCGTAAAAATGCTTTTGCAGTTGGCCGTATCGCCAGCCTTGTTATACGCAATCGTACAATTTTCAATGTCAATCTGCACCGGGTTCACGTTGGAATAGATATAAAAAGCACTGTCCTGTATATTGTAATTTCCTGTGAACAGGCAGTTTTTCAATCCGATTTGTTCAGCGTATGGCAGATTGAGATTTAATGCACCGGCCACATTTCCGTAAAACGAACATTTATTTATATCTATCGGCGAATATTGGGAACTAATGATTACTAAAGCGGGCTTTACCGAGTTATAATTGAATACCGAATTTTCAATTACAAAATTTGGGGACATGGAAAAGCTGTTGATATAAATTCCGCTGCCTGTGTTTTGTGTGAACGTACAACCGGTAACGCTTATATTTAACTCAACGCCGGTGCAATATATCCCCGCCGATTTATCCGTACCATTGGCATTATTGTTCGACAGGATGGAATTTACCACGGCTAAACTTGAATCCTGACAATAAACCGCTCCGCCGGAAGTAGAGGCCGTATTACTTTTTAATTCGCATTGTTCAATCGTCGCGTTGCTTCCTTCGGTCAGATAGACCGCTCCGCCGGAAGTGCTTGCCGTATTTTTTGATATTTTGCATCTTAACAGATTCGGTCGGCTCTTGTTTAAGCCGTATAAGGCCGTGCCGTAGTAGCCGGTATTGCCGGAAATATTGCAGTCCGTTATCGCTGGCGATGCCGCCACGCAATAAACACCTGCGCCGTTGTCAACAGAGGTGCTGCTTTTTATAACACACTTTTCAATTGTCGGCTGTGTTGCTATGCAATAGACGGCGTTCAAAATATTTTCCGAACCGGCCTGCGATTTTGTTATATTTATTCCGCAGATTTTCGAGCCTCGGCCCTCGCCATATCTAAAGATTGCGCCATAAGGTATTATTGTAGTGTTGACGATGGTCGGGCTGTCTGGGTTTGAACTTTGCAGCACGACCGCTTTGCCGTTCAGATAAACCGGCTTGTCATTATGGCTCATCGCCGAGATAATTATTTTATCGCCGTTGTTGGCAAAATCGACAGCTTCATAGATATATCTTTTGGGATAAGTCCAGCTTAATCCGCTGTTGTTTTTGTTTCCATTGCTCGCCACATAAAATGTTTTGTAAGGTTTATTCGGGTCGCTTGAATAGATTTCATATTCATCTTTGTTTGTATAGCCGTCGCTGTCATCATCGTTGTTCGGCTCCGCCGTTCTGCACATAGCGGCAAAAAAGTTCGGCAATCCATCGCTGTCGGAATCGACATATTCATCCGCTCCGATATCTGGCAAACCGTCTGCAGGCCGTATTTCGCCGTCAATGTCATTTGCCGAACAATTCACGTCCGTGCCTGCGTTTATGCAGAACGAACCTGCGAGCAAGTGGCCATCGGGCGTAAGGTTCGGCTCCGCGTCAAAGTTTCCTTCGCCGCTTGGCCAGCCATCCTGAATATTGCAGTAATTAACATTTATCTGGGAATTATTACTATTTATTATTTTTGCATCATAAGGCGTTCTTAATATAGTATTGGTCATATTGAGTTTTGAACTATTACAGTAAATCACGGGATAATTAAATATACCTGCCGGGCTGTTGCCGAAAATTGTGCAGTTGATTATATTTGCATCAGATGACTGGTCGAAATACAGCGTGCCGTATTCGCCAAAATTGTTAGCCTTGATTACTGAATTTTTGAGTGAGACCTTTGAGCCGGTAGTCTGAAGCGATATGAGATTACGCAGAAAATAGGAACTTTCGATGTCAAGCGTTGAGTATTGCGCCTGCATCGCCGTCGTACTGGTCTGGTCGAATTGACAGTTCTGAATAACAGGCATTGTTTTATCAAAGTATATATAGCCAGTGTTCCGTTTGAATTTGTTGTTGATAAATTTCGGTCGGCCCCCGAGACACCAGAGGTACTTGTCCGTTCCACATTCCGCGATTACGCAGTTTTTGATTGTCGGGCTGCTCATCTCGGCATATATCGCGCTTTTACCGTCGAAATTCGTCAGTTTCGCAATTGAAAGACCATCTATGATTGTTGACCATTTCTCGAAATTTGTAAAATTGAACGCATTGGGCGTTACAAAAAAAGTGTTTCTTACAATATTCGGGTCATTCGGATTCGTGCCGGAAATTGTGATTGCTTTGCCAAGCGGGTCAACCATATTTTCGGTATAAGGCGCCGGCAGCAAAATTATTTTATCGTTGTGATTGTTTCTGCACAGAGCGATTGCCGCACTTATAGTCTCCTTTGGCCCGCTGTCGTTATCGTCATATATGGCAGATAATCCATCGTAAGCGTCGTTGCCAATAAGCGGGCTTACATAATAGGTAGTCGGCGGGATATTCGGCTCGGTTGCGTAATTATGATATTCGTCAAGATTTATTATACCGTCGCCGTCGGAATCTATATTCGCATCGGCAATATTAGCATCGCTGAAATATCTTTCCTCCCAGAAATTCGGCAGAGCGTCATTGTCGTTGTCGATAAATTCATCCGCTCCGATATCGACGATATTATGAATTCTGTCTTCGCCGTCGATATCTGAATTATTCGGGTAGTCGGGAAAATGAGGGTCGCCGGCATCGATGCACGGCGAATCCGCCTGCAAACGATAATCGACTGTGAGTTTTGGGTCGCCAAACATCAGGCAATGATTGACATACTCCGTACAGCCGGGCGATGCGTAGAAGTCATAGGAGTCCTTGATAGCAAATATTGTATTGGTAAGATGAAGAATGCTGCTGGATATATGCAGACCTCTGCCCTGCGGCGAAAAATTATTTACGATTGTGCAATTTACAAAATCGACAGTACTGCCGTTAAAACACGCTCCGCCGCCAATTTCATCGGCGAGGTTTTCCGCGATAATGCAGTTCACGAAATCCACCCTTGCGCTGTTGCCGTATATCGCTCCGCCCATGCAGCCTTTGTTTGATACGATAGTGCAATTTTCGACTATTGACTCGTTCTGATAATCGCCGTTCTCGATGCTTATCGCTGCGCCTTTGCCGATGCTGCCGGTAAGTTTATTTCCCTTTATGAGACAATTACTTATCTTAAAGTTTCCGCTGGCCGCGATGCCCGCTCCAAAACTATCAAAGCAGTCCACGGAATTATAGCAAATTTCGCTGTTGCTTACAGTAAGACCGCCGCCGGCGACACCGTAAGAATAGCAGTATATTCCGCCGCCGCGGAGTTGGGAGATGGTATTGGCGCCGGCGTTGCCGTTTATCCTCGAGTTTGTGATATTAAGTCTTGTACCTGTGAACCATATTCCCGCTCCGGTATTATCCGAAGTATTATTTGTGATGTCGCAGTTATTTATATCAGTGACAGTAGCAGCTTTGTTATTAGAATTCGCAATTCGTATGCCGGACTGGTTTTTGTTCTGTTTTATCGTGCTGCCTTCTATTCGACAATAGTCCGCCGAGTCGATATAAACAGTGCCGGAATCATAGTTAACATTCCCCATATTGTAAGCGATGTTGCAGTCGGCTATCAGCACATCTGTTTCAAAAGAATAAATCGTTCTGTTGCCCTGATAGCTGAAATCGCTGTTTGTAATATTCAGTTGCCCTGACAGGCGGCAAAGGACGGCCTCCAGGTTATTAACAAAAACGCAGTTGTTTATATTTATCTCGTTGCAGTCATAGAAAGATGCGGCGTTACCATATTGAAATAGGCAGTTGTCGATAGTTATTTTATCCGCCTCTGAATAAATTATTGGTCGGCATGATGAACTGTAATTCAAAAATCGGCAGTTCTTAATTGTCGGACTGCTTTGACGGCAGTACACTCCATCTAAATAGCCGTTTTGAATCGTAAGGCCGTTTAAAATTGAGTTCGCCCCTTCGTTGTGGTCAAAAACGAAAGCTCTCACAGGGGCATTGCAACTGATGATTGTCGCGGCGACGATATTGGGGTCGTTGGGGTCTGTGCTGCGAACGGTAATCGCAAGGCCGTTGAAAGAAATATCTACAAATCCTTCTCCGCTATATGTGTTCGGGTCGAGGATTATCTCATCGCCGTTGCTGCTGGCACTGATTGCTGATTGAAGCGTTGTGTATTCACCCGGCACATGCCTTTCCGCCGAAAAACAAACCTGTGCCATCGCAAGGAATAAAAATATACCCGCCGACCTAATGCTTTTACACATTCTTCCCAGCCTCCTTTTTAACCTGCAATCAGAATATAAATTTTGCCTATTTTAACAAAAAACGTCCTATATTTGCAAAGAAATTGTTCTTTTTGATGGTTTTTTTTGATAATGGGGGTATTTTAAGTGCTATTTTGCACTTTTTGATGTTCGGATAACAATCGCATAGAAAGCGGGTGATGAGAATCGAACTCACATGACCAGCTTGGAAGGCTGGAGCTTTACCACTAAGCTACACCCGCAACTCTTTTAAAATAAGCGGTTTATATTTACGCAGTCGAAACCTGCGACCAAAGTACTCAGATTATAGCCAAATCTGATGGTCTTGGAAAGACCAATTTTGAAAAAAGTGGATGTCCGATTTGGCCGCCGATTTTTCGTTTCTTCTTTTTTTTGTTTGTCGGATGCGGATTGATGATGTCAGATGATGGCGGCTTGGAAGAGTTTGAGGAGTTCTTTTCTATTCGTGCAATCGTCTCTTTGAGCATGGCATTTTCGGCTTGAAGAAGCCGTATTTGATCAAACAACTGCTGTATGAGAATATCCTTGTCTGTCATATTTTATTATATAACAGACAATTGTATATGGCGCAAATCTTTTATTGCAATTTTTAAAATTATTTTTTAAGGCTGTGAACGGTTACCCATTCAGTGTAATCATATACCACCACTTTCTATTCGGAAACCAGCCTTATGCATACGGCTTTCAACAACAGCAATTTCTTCGTCATGTGGCGGTCGTAACGGAAGGCGATGGTTGCCCATCTTAAATCCGCGTTTTGTAAGAAAATAGTTGCCAAAGGCAAGGAACGAGTATCCTTGTACCGAAAGCCAATAATTGCTGTATTGATGATGCAGAGCATTGCCTTTGGCATAATTGCCTTCTTTGACCGCATTAAAGATCTCAATGACAATCTCAGGTACCACATTATAAGTTGAACCGATGGCAGCAGTTATGCCCGGTATTGTCAATGCCTGAAAAAGGCACTGGTCAAAGCCATGGAATAGCTGCCAATGTGAAGGGCCATTGTTTACGATTGTCTGATGTATGGACAAATCAGCGACGAAAGCCTTTATTCCCGCCATATTGGGAATGTGTGCAAAACCGCTGATTAGTTTGTCTACACCATATTTATCGACCATTGACCCAAATAAGTACGGATAAAATGGAAGCTCTGTAGCATCGGCAATAATTGAAAGATTGGCTATTTCATCATCGAATGAGACGGGATAATATTGCGGCGGCAAAGAGCTGATACCGCATACACCTTTGACACCGGCGGCATGCTTTGCCAATTCCACAGCATCCTTTGTAGCCATTGAACCCACATGCACCATAAGCGGCAACGAGCTGTTCACGGCCAGAGCGACCGATTCGACAATTCTTTTACGCTCATCCTTACTAAGGAGCAGTCCGCTTCCTGTAGTACCACACAGATAAAAACCTCCTGCGCCTTTTTCTGCAAGCCATTTTGCCAGCCGAGCTGTTTCGGCATAGTTAACTTCACCGTTGTTATCGAAGCATGTACAAAGAGCCGGAATTATCCCAGAAAATGTTTTTTTGTTCATATAATATTTATCCAAAAACAATATTGTCAAACTGACCGATTTTTTCGGTCAATTTTTAGATAATCGCAATGGTAATAGATTACTGTTACAGATGCAACAACTTTGTTGTTTGTAATTGTAACTATATATATATAAAGTAGTTGTGTTGAGATAATTATTAAAAATAGAGGTTGCGCTTGAACTAATTACCTCTTGATAGAAAATTTTCTTGACAAACTGATGTATTCTATGATATCCTTATCATGACAACGATATCATAGAGAAAAATATGAGTGATACATTACAGTCAACATTGCGTAGAAAACCGAGCCTGATTCATGTTGCGGAATTGGCCAGAGTAAGTCCTGTTACCGTTGCGCGTACATTTACAGGTTCTGCGCCAGTTGCGGAGAAAACACGGCAAAGTGTTGTAGCGGCGGCTAAGCAATTGGGTTATATGCCTAATTTGCTTGCCAGGGGCTTGCGTGGTGGAAGGACGCAAACCATAGGCATCTTGTGGTCTTTGGGTGGGCCTCATGCTGCGGTACAGATGACACGAAATCTTACTGTGCGAGTGCAAAGACGTGGTTATGTGCCTTCAGTGATGGACAATACCTTTGATGATATAGAAATCAGTAAGACTCTGGAGGATTACAGCCATCGTGGCATAGATGGCGTTATAGTTGAGTGGGGGCCACCGGTTCCAAAGGATAAAAATCTTCATTTGTTGCTCAAACGATTCCCAGCAGTGGTTGCTATTACGCCCAGTTATCAGGGGTTGGAAGTTGATGAAATAATCCAGGACAGATTGGGGGCAATCAGCGATGTTGCGAAGCATTTTGCAGCAACTGGACGAACTCGTCCCGGTATTATCATGCCAATAAACAACGCAAAGGAAAAAGTGGACGCTTTTGTAAAAACATTGGAAGAAAAAGGCATCCCGCTGTCAAAAATAGCCACCATAGATTGCCCCTGGGGGGCAAGCCAGGTTTTTACTCAAACATACTACGATATTCTGGAAGAAAGATTTCCCAAAGGTCAGTGTCTGCCTGATTGCCTGTTCTGCGGTGCTGACGAGGGTGCGATAGCTGCGGTCGCATGGGCAAAATCTCGTGGCATGAGAGTTCCCGAAGATATAGCAATAGTTGGATTCAACGATGGCGATGGCCTTAAGTTTTTAGAACCGCCAATAGCCAGTATTTCACGACATAATTATGATGTTGCGAATGCTGTTGAAGAACTGCTGTTTAGTAGATTGGACAAGCCGGAGTTGCCGATACGAAACAAGAAAATTTCTATGGAATTTGTCTGGCGTGAATCTGCCGGATAGTTTGCAGTTTGAGAGAAATTAGGTGAATGATTGACTAATAACTCTAAATATATTCTGGAAAGGAGGATAAGGGAAAAAATAAAAATTGGAAGGGTTTAGAAGCGTCAGTTTTAAAATTATAATGTTTAAGATGTTTTTGGAGGAAGTCTAATGAAAAAGTATGTAGCAGTTTTGTTCGTAATGGCAGTACTTGGAAGCGGAATTGTCAACGCCGCATTCATGGAATTTGTTGCGGTCGGCGATGCCGGAAATGCGGCAGACACGCGTCCTGTTCGTGGTGAATATTATTTTGGAGACGTAAGCTATGAGTATCAGATTGGCAAGTATGAGACCACCAATGCTCAATATGCAACATTCCTGAATACAGTTGCTGCAAGCGACCCGCATGGTTTGTATAACACAAACATGGCAAATTCTTCCTATAGCAGCAGAGGCGGTATCATTCGAAGCGGTACATCAGGTTCATATACATACAGCGCAGTTGCCGGGCGAGAAAATATGCCCGTGAACTGGGTAAGCTGGCGGTCGGCAGCGAGAGTTGCCAATTGGATGCACAATGGGATGCAGAGTGATGCGGCTACAACTGAATATGGCGCTTATACTAATGTCGATTCAGAACCGATAACACACAATGCAGATGCCAAATTCTGGATTCCCACCGCGGATGAATGGTATAAGGCTGCCTATTATAAGGGCGGCAGCACAAATGCCGGTTATTGGACGTATCCAACACAGAAGGATTGGACACCTGTCGGCGGTCTTGACCCGACAGCTTATCCGGCATCAAATAGAATAAATTATCAGGCTAATAACTATGATTTCGGTCAGGGGTATGATCAGGGCGATTTCGTAACAGTTGGTTATTACTCTTCAACAGCTAATGCATACGGCACGTTTGACCAGGGCGGAAACGTATTTGAGTGGAACGAAGAAATACCACCGGCATACTATGGTACAACGTATCGCTGGCGTAATGGCGGTAATTTTCTGCAAAATTCTGCAGGAGAAGTTTCATATGATTCTTTGAGCGTAGCGGTTGCGGCCAATGGGCAGAATGTTACAGGTTTCAGGCTTGCCACAGTGATTCCCGAACCTGCGACGATTTGTCTTATGAGTATCGGATGTGTTACTCTGTTGCGCAGGCGTAAATAATTACAAAAACAAATGAGTTTTGGGGCGCGATAGTTTCGCGCCCCATCTTAAAAGTATAATCCAAAAAGGATTTCTTAAGGAGTAAGTCGTGAGTTATACGATTTTACAGGAATGGCGTTTCGGCAACAGAAAAGCAGGCGTTGGCATCACCCCACTATCACGATTGGTAGTTCTCAACGCTGTTAAGCGGCCTATTGGTTTTACATTGGTCGAGCTGCTTGTTGTGATATCCATAATCGCTGTGCTGCTTGCGATATTGATGCCATCGCTGCAAAAGGCCCGTGAACAGGCGAAGTCAGTTGTTTGCAGGCAAAATTTAAAACAGCAGGGGTTGGCGGTTAGAATGTATGCAGACGATAATAAGGGTAAATTACCCCAGGCGGATACGTTTGGAGATGTCATTCGCCCTTATCTTGGAATTGATAAGAGTGTTATAAATCCCTTGAGCGGCGGCAGTAAATATATGCAATGCCCAAGTCAAAAAATGGAATATGGGTTTTCGTCCTATGGGCTAAATTTTATTAATGTTTTCAGTCATAACCAGCTGGGATATAGCTGGGATTCCAATCCAGCTTTGAATGAGATGCTTGGCAAGAGTCAGAAACTTGACAATGTCCCCCGCACTACATTTATAATTTCGGAGGCAAGTTCGAACTGGGTTCTTTCACCAACTCGCTGGGTACTCGACAAGTGCACCGATGGCGATACAATCAAGGATACGAACTGGGCGGCCTGGCGGAAATATGGCGACATGTGTAAGTACAATGGTTTTTCTCCTCGGCATATAAAAGCAGGCAACATTTTGATGGGTGATGGTTCTGTCCGTTCCTTAAAACTAATGTCATGGATTAAGAATGTGGACGGTGTGTGGGGTAAGCCAATAAGGCCTTAGTTAATTTGTAATAAAAGTGTTTCTTATAAAAGTTTGAAGGTCGATATAATCGTATGAAAGACAAATTTTAAGAATCAGTAGAAATTGAGCTTTAAGGTTCAATAAGGAGGTGTATATGAAAAAACTGTTATGGTTAAGTCTATTAGTTGTTGTGTTAATTGCTCTGCCGCAAAGCGTATCTGCTAAAAAAGTTATCCAATTGGGATATGGCGACCCTAACACCGACTTTTTTGCGGCTAATATAGGCGATATGAAAAATCAGCCTTTTGACGGCACGGATTTTTTTGCCGAGCCATTAAACCCAACCACCAGAAATCAGTTTGCCTGGCAATGTTGGGGTACAACGGTATTCAGTCATGCCACAATGCAGCATGCCATTGACGAACTCAACGCGGTTGGCGATTATGGTACTTTTACAGAGAATTTTTTGAGAATAACTGTAGCCGCTGATAAGGATGTAACCTGGTTTGTGGACTGGTTTGATGATGCGAATTTTCCTGCGATTGTTTCCAATATGGGAACTGCCGCGTGGATAGTTAAGCAAGGCGGTGTAAAAGGTCTTATGTTTGACATCGAATCATATTCAGGGCAACTTTGGCTGTACTCTGCACAAAAATACAAGACCACAAAAACATTTGCCCAGTATCAGGCACAAGTTCGGCTGCGAGGACAGCAGGTGATGCAGGCAATGCAGGCGGAAGATCCCAATATCCTCATTTTTTTAACTGGTTCTTACAGTTATGTTTGGGGGCCAAGTCAAATAAATGGCAATATCGCTAATTTGCCAAACGTTCAGTATGGTTTATTGCCGGCTTTTTTGGACGGGATGCTGGATGTTGCAGGCTCCGGTGTGCGATTTGTTGACGGATATGAGGGGTCCTATAAATTTAAGACGCTGTCGCAATTCCAAGAGGTTAAAACCGTTATGACAACCGGCTGCCTTCCAATAGTGGCCAATGACGCAGTCTATGCTGCGAAATTCACGTTTGGGTTTGGTCTTTGGATGGATGTTGATTATGCTACAGGCGGCTGGCATGAAGAACCCAATAAGCATTCTCTAAACTATTTTACTCCGGATGAATTTGAGTCGGCTTTAAAGAGCGCGTTGAGCGTAAGCGATGAATATGTTTGGATTTATACAGGTACCCAGTACTGGTGGAATATTTATGGCGGATATAAGAATGTTCCGCACGCGTATAAGGCAGCCGTTCTGTTTGGCGGAGCCGAAGAATTTATGGAATTTGTTACTGTGGGCGATGCAGGTAATTCTGCCGATACAAGGCCGGTGACGTGGTTAGGCACGAACTATTATTTTGGAAATGTGGATTACGAATACAAGATTGGTAAATATGAAGTAACTAATGCCCAGTATTGTGCATTTCTCAACGCTGTGGCTGCCAGCGACCCATGCGGGTTATATGATATTAACATGGGCGATTCTTCGTATCCAAGTCGAGGCGGTATTATCCAGAGCGGTTCTTCCGGCAGTTATACTTATAACACTATTGCGGGGCGGGCGAATTTGCCTGTGAACTGGGTTAGCTGGCGGTCTGCCGCAAGATTTGCCAACTGGATGCACAATGGAATGCTAAACAACCCGACTACCACGGAATACGGCGCTTATGATGCGACTACTTTTGTAGGGACAGCGCCTGATAAGCAGGATCAAACTGCCCATTTTTCGGAGGCGAATTATTGGATTCCCACGACGAATGAGTGGTACAAAGCCGCGTTCTATAAAGGCGGCGGGACGAACGCAGGGTACTGGACTTATGCTACTAAAAGTGATGTTGCTCCTTCGCCTGGGCCTTATGATGATGTCTCAAATCGGGCTAATTATAATGCAAATAATTTTGACTGGGGCGATGGGCTTGATAATGGCGATATGATTTCTGCCGGCTTTTATACGGCTTCGCCCAGCGCTTATGGAACATTCGAGCAGAACGGTAATGTTTATGAGTTAATGGAAGAGTGGAGTCCGGCTTATGAACAAAACCTTCGCAGAAGACATGGAGGCGCCTGGTACTACAGTAATGCCGAACAGTTGTCGTATGTTACTCTAAGCTACGACTGGAACGGTGCGTGGTATGAAACCGGGTTCAGGCTGGCATTTTTTAGCGGGACACGGTGTTTGGCTCCAATTCCCGGCGATGTGTACAATGATTGTAAGATAGATT
>MHXU01000058.1 GCA_001824555.1 Planctomycetes bacterium GWC2_45_44 | reverse complement strand
CGGGCGGGCCTGATGATGATCAGCTTGTTATGTCTAATTTTTCATGTTTTGCCAATTTACCTGCCTATAGTATTCGTCGGTTTGAGCATACTTGGGTAGTCGGCACGGTTAGCGACGCAAGAACATGGGTTCACAACTGGCACAGCAATACCTCTGTAGTCAAGCCGACCGATATGCTTTATTATGCCTTTGACAGTAGCCGTTCGGATTATTTACACTTTTTGCGTCAAACCGGCTATTGGACGCAGACCAGCGGAGTTTTTCAGACTCAGACTTTTCAGGTTAATAATCCTTCCGACTTTAATGAATCAGATGCGACTATTCGCGGCAGGACTATGGCTAACGGTACCATTGAAGCGGATGTTCAGATAACAAGCACAGCTAATACTGACAGGACGAATTATGTTGGGTTGGCATTGAGGAAGCCTGCAGGTGACACTTTATCGCTGTATAGTGGGTACCAGTTCCGGCTAAGGTATGATGGTGTACTTGAGTTTTACTGTGCAAATTGGAATTTTTACCCGTATTGGGGAGTTATTCAATCTGTCCAGACGAATATGCCGCCGACAACCAAGCGACATATGAAGGTTGTGGCTACAGGAACTAACTTTAAGATTTATATTGATGGTGTGCTTAAGGGTGATTGGACGGAATCCAGCAATCTGTATCCAGACGGTTATTTCGGACTTCACGCTTATGCGGGAACTGCCACATACGACAATGTCAGAATTAAAGGGTCTTCTCTTGACAGCACAGAAAATCACTATACCAATCAGGGGTCTGTTGTACACAGGTCAATGTCAGGCGGTAAAGATGTAGGCCAAAAATTTACCGCAGAAAACTCCTTTAACACGGTTCGTGTTCAGTGCAGCGGCACTGTAAGCACATCGATGCGTTTGCGGCTATATGCATGGAATACAGATTATAGTACAACTGTTGCTGGCGTTCCTCTGGCTAATTCTGTCCTTGCCAGTTCTGCCAACCCGTGTTATTTAACGCTTAATGCGGGCGGAACGCGTTCGGCAGGAACTTATGTACTGCGTATGTCAGATTCAAGCGGAGATTTTGGTCCGGATGGCTTTAACAACAGCAATGACACAGAGGCTATACCTTATCTTTTTGGTGCGCGCAGATTTGAGATTTTAGAAAACTTATTTGCCAGTGCTGTTACAGGTTGTGTTAGCCCTGGCTCTGGAATAGATTTGGCCGCTCATATTATGCCTTTGGAACCATTTAGCTCTTTGGGATTTATTTTTACCGACAAAGGCGCTGCTAACGACAGCGCTCCATTTACTTTGAAATTTTATCGCTGGTACACCAACTATAGTACTACAGTAAGTGGCAATCCGCTTGTAACTCAATCTTTTTCCCAGGGGTATGGTAATGGCGATTTTTGGGTGGATTTGGACATTGGCGGTGAGTATGATACATACGGTTATCTGGTAGTTATGCATCTGGATTCAATGCCCAGTGGTACGGATATTGGATGGTATCTTAACAGTAGCAGTACCGAGACCCGTGCCGAATACTATGCTAATGGTACGCTCCAAACCGGCGATTTGTATTTGTACACCCAGACAGCCAATATGGATTATATTGTGGAAACACTGAATCAGTAAACAGCATTGTGAAATATGTGAAGCAACTATAACTGGTCTTGAGTTTAAGACCAGTTATAGTTTTTTTGAATAATAAACAAATATGTTTTGGAGGTTGCGTAAAATTGAACGTTAATGATAAAAACACAAAGGAACAGTCCTGTTTGCTTAAGGATTTTGCCAGCCCTCCTGTAGAGTATCGTCCGATTATATTCTGGAGCTGGAACGAATCGATGCAGCCTAATGAGGTGGCTCAGCAATTGGAGTATATGGTACAGGGCGGATTAGGCGGGGGATTTGTCCATTCAAGAATCGGTCTTACCACTCCATACTTAGGTGATGACTGGTTCAAGGCGGTCCAGGCAGTAGTTGACAATTCTAAACGGCTTGGCTTAAAAGTCTGGCTTTATGATGAGGATAAATGGCCCAGCGGTTTTGGCGGCGGCGAAGTACCGATGGCGGACAAATCTTTTCGTATGAAGGCTCTTATAGCCCGAAAAGCCGGCCAACCATCTCCGTCAAATAGCACTGCGATAGGTCCTGTATCGCATGGACTGCAGGTGCATAGCTGGATTGCGCCGCTCGATAACGACTGGTTCAACGGTACGTGTTATGGCGACCTGTTAAACCATTTTGCAATGGAATATTTTATTAAAATATCTTACGAATCTTATTATAAACGTTTCGGAAAAGACTACGGCTCTTTGATTTTGGGAGAATTTACAGATGAACCGTGTGCATTATTCCGCGGGAAAGCTCCGGTTGGCGCTGTACCATACACAGATGAGCTGATACAGCGGTTCTTTGAGATGCACGGTTACAGTCCTGTTGACAAGCTATATATGCTTTTTGCTGATGTCGAAGGGGCAGAACTTTTTCGGCTTCAATATTTTCGCACAGTAAACGATTTGTTCGAGAACAATTTTTCCAAACAGTTAGGCGATTGGTGCGATACGCACAGAATAAGCCTTACCGGTCATTATATGAACGAGGGTGGGGTATATAATCAGCAGTTATGGGGTGTTAAGATTATGCCCAACTACCGTCATGAGGGCATACCCGGAATAGACCATTTGGGCCTTCAGGTTACTGAAAATATTACGGCCAAACAATGTCAAAGCGTTGTGAACCAGTATGGCAAAAAAAGGATGATAAGCGAGTTATACGGCGCTGCCGGCGCCAGACTTACTTTTGCCGACAGACTCTGGATTGCATCGCAGCAAATGTGCCTGGGAGTCAATCTTCTCAATCCGCATCTGGGCCTTTATACTATGGCAGGTTGCCGGAAACGTGATTTTCCACAGAATATGTTTTATCAGCAGCCGTGGTGGCCTCTTAATCGCTGTATTGACGAACCTCTGGCAAGAGTCTGTTCCGCATTATCAAAAGGTAAATATCATTCAGAGGTTTTGGTTATTCATCCGCAAGAGTCAGCTTTTGTTTTGTGGAAGTCAAAAGTACAAACCGGCAGTGATGATATAGTTAATTGTGTCGATTTCTGGTTTGACACTCCTACGGCTGCCGGCGTAAAAGACTTAGTAACCGCTATAGACAACCAATTGCAGGCATTGCTGGATACCTTGCTTGGTTCACAATGGATGTTCGATTTGGGTGACGAGACGATAATCGAACAGGTTGGCTCGGTAGTCAGTGCCGATGGGGGGGCTTGCTTAAACATCAAACAAATGAATTACAAAGCGGTAATTTTGCCGAGTATGATTACCATCAGCAAAAAGACCATGGACATCTTGCAGGAATTCCAGAAAAATGGCGGTTCGGTTTTTAGATGCGGACAGGCCCCAAAATTGCTTGATGGTAAAAACAGCCCGGAATTGGCCGGATGGCTCAATACTGTTGAAAGCGTTGATATGAACTTGTTATCGGAGCGGCTATGCCGATGTGTTGAGCCTGCCCTGAGACTGGTTGATTTCGATGCCACCGCGTCCCTAAAAGTGTGGTCTCATGTTCGTCAATTGCAGGATGGAAGGCGGCTTATTCATTTGACCAATTTAAATCGGTTTGCCTCAGCCGGCGGCAGGGTCTTTTTTCCGGGGTTGTGGCAGTTGGTAAGTTTATTGGATATGTGGACGGGAAAGAAAAAACAGGTAGCCTGTGAAAAAACCGCAGACGGCCTGTATATCGATGTTTTACTTCATCCCATACAATCGTTTTTATTCCTGTTATCGGATGAAAAATCGGATTCTGAAGCGGTAAGTCTCCTGCCTGCGAATCCTCAGAAAACAATAGATATTCCAAAAGAGACTTGCTGTGTAGAGCGGCTTGACGACAGCGTATTCACGTTGGACTGTTGTTATTGGAAAGAATCAGGCGGAAAATTATCGTCCAGGGCAATGCCTGTGATAGCAATTCAAAACAGACTTAATGAAATGAAATATAACGGACAGTTGACTCTGAGATATTGTTTTAAAGTTTCTGATTTTGACTTGTCCCGCAAGGTTCGGCTGGTAGTCGAGCATCCTGAAAAATACAATATCAGGATAAATGGTTTAGCTGTTAAATATGATGGTTTGCCATTCTGGCGGGATATACGCTGGATGCCGATAGATGTAACAGGTATGCTCATTGAGGGGGATAATGTAATCGAACTGTATTGTGAACAATTTTCTTATGGCAACCTCTCAAATGTTGAAGACCAGCTTGCCAGATACGGCACTGAAATTGAATCTATTTATCTTGTCGGTGATTTTGCGGTAACCGGCGTCATTTCAAAAGATAAACCGCTCATGAAAAAATGGAAGCAGTTTAATCTGCCGGATGTTAAGACTCCTTGTCTTGATGAAGATTCTCTTTGTCTTTCATCGCCCGCTGTTTTGTCATTGAAAGATGTTACTGTGCAGGGGCTGCCTTTCTATGCCGGCAGAATTAAAATCTCTGCAGAGTTGCCAAAAATTGCTTATGAAAGCGGCATGTCCGTTTTACTGGAAATTGACCGTCTGGATACCGCAGTGGCTGAGGTAAGGGTTGATGACAGGGCGGTTGGTTATTTCATAACTGCTCCGCTGCAGGTTGATTTATCGGAGGCAATAAAATCAGGCGGCAAAAAACTTGAAATAATTCTGTACAGCACCTTGAGAAATATGTTAGGCCCGCATCATAATATTGAGGGTGAAATACCGTTTATAGGGCCGGATTCATTTTCTCCGATGTTTAATTCGGGACAGAATATCGCCTCATCTGTTTTAGATTGGACTGAAAATAAAACTAAGCCGTCCAATTGGTTTGACTGCTACTGCTTTACCAGTTTGGGAGAAATCGGAAATATCAGATTAAAACTGGTATTGGCTTGAATTGCAGCCTTGAATTTATTTTAGGAATGCGAAAAGATGAAGAAATGTTATACGTTTATTATGTGTCTTGTCAGCATCAGCTTTTATTTTGTCACAAATAACTGTTGCTCGGCAGAAAAACAAAATCTTGTTGATGTAAATAATTTTGTCGCAATTTCCATCGATGAGCCTGCCGAGAAAGTATATTGCAGGACAGTTCCATTTCTGAGTGTTTTGCCGGAAAAGCGCACCGGTACGAAGCGCATCATAACACCTCAAAGTGAAACGATACCTGTAAACATCAAAGCAAAGACAGTATATTTGCTTGGTATGATAAACGATGGGTGGGACCAGGGTGTAGCTTTTTGGCCTGAACATCCGGAACTTGTCATGGACCGTCAGGACCAATTATATGTCGGCGTTAAAATAGGAGATGTAATAATCCGTTATGCAGATGGCAGCAGCGACAGCGTACCTCTTATTATGGGCCAGACAGCATGGTTCCACAATTGGTGGTCGGAATTTACCGAGCCGTTTAACAGCCGTCCCGAACTTCTTGAGCAATGGAATAAGCACAGTAAATTGCGGGAGGATCGTTCAAAGATATTACCTGAAACTCGAAACCAGCGATATTTCCTGGCAATCAAGCCGCAGGCAAAAATGATTGAAAGCCTGATTGTGCAGGATAATCCTATGGTACGCGGCAGACCGCTTGTTGCCGGCATCACTGTTTCAACCAATTCCCTCGTCGGCAGTTGTGTTGCTTTTGCTAATGAAAAAATTGACAGCGATGATATCGCATCGGCCATTGTAAGCAATGATATGGGTGATTGGTCTGCGGATATTAATGCCATGGCTGACATATTATATACTTCAGACAAACAACTGCCGATATCTCCTCCTCTGCTGCAAATGCCAAAAGATATCAATGCTGCTTCAATAACGTTCTCTGGTGGTCAGTATGCAAAAATGCTCTCGAATATCTGGGTTGCCAATCTTACACAAATCGCTAAATATAAATTTGACCCTAATACAGGATTTTTTGGAGAATCCCAGGTTGGCTGTCCGTCTTACAGTCTTTCAATTACCCACAACTTACAGCTTATATTGTACTAATTTGGTTGGTATTGCCGATGTAGTTTGTGGGCTTGTAGTTCATAAA
>MHXU01000057.1 GCA_001824555.1 Planctomycetes bacterium GWC2_45_44 | reverse complement strand
CCTGGAAAATGTCATTTTCATAAACTTCCAAGAGATTTATCGGCTAAACCACTAAGATTTCCTTAAATATACCGGTATTTATGCTACAGTCTCCATAAAAGGCATGTATATTCCATTTGATTATTGGAATGTACTTTTAACATCTCCCCAAACAAAAGGGAAACGTGGAGGCCTTCAAATAACATATGAAAATGTAGGAAGATATTTGAATAATACATTTTTTGTCAATTTAGTTAAAGATGGCTGGATTGGTTCTCCTGCCCAAGCTAATAGTCAATTGTCTCAATTAATAAAGGCTGGACTTGAAGGAAAAAGATCTGTAGTTTTCGCAATTGAAACCCAAAACATTAATACAGCTTCTATGCCCCCTAAACCTTCTCAATCAGAAAACAATGATATTGATTTTGTTAATTGGTAACAAGGTAAACACTACTACCTTAAGCTATGAGCCAAATTATATAAAAAAACTCGCAAATTAAGATTTCTGGCTGTTTTTGTAATATAATATTTTTTGCCTTATCTTTATATTGCGAGTTTCGTTATTTCTTTAACAGAACATCAATATTAAAAGCTCTAAGCACATGGTTCGTTAGAAATACCTGTGAGTTTCTGATAAATTCGATACCCACCAAAACCATCTTCTATTATTCTGACTGGCCAACGCTTACTGGCGAGAACGATCTGAACTTTTGTGTCCTTAGTTAGGACATTTCTTCGCATCTTTATGTTCTGGTTACGCCAAAAGTCTCGTTCAGATTTGGTAGAAAATCGCTGGATAACAAAGGTTACCTGTTTGTGGTCACGAAAGGTTCGAACACAAGTTTCATAACCATAAAACACTTGAGCTTTTGCCACTTTTTCTTTGGATTCTGTTATTTTCATAAAAAATTTCCTTTAATCTAAAATAAGAAATTGGTTAAGATTTGTTTTATACGATATTGACTATATGTTTCACATTCCCATATTGTAATCACCTCCCATCCAAGCTCTTTAAGTTGCCGTATGTTTTTGGCATCCCTAATCTCAGTAGCAATAATTTTTCTTCTCCAAATTAGTCGATTGTTTTTAGGCAATCCACCTTTAGGGCAACGATAATGATGGTGCCAAAAACAACCATTCACAAATATGATTATCCCAAGTTCAAATAACACAATATCTGGCGTGCCAGGTAATCCCTTTACATTGGTTTCAAACTGGCACCCAAATTGCCTCAGTACCTTGCGAACTCTCCGTTCGGGACTTGTGTCTTTTACTCTCACCTTAAACATCAGAGTTATCCCTCTTTTTAAGTAAATTGGCATATTTGCCTTGTAGCCGCCAAGAATACCTCGACCAACTTCTGTGTAAATTAGAAGTTGATTCTATTTTCTCTACCAGTTCCAATTGAAACAAATCATCCATCCAGTAGAACATTGCACTGCGACTTAATTTACATGCGTCAGCAGCTTCCTGATTATTAACGGATTGAGGGAATTTTTGTGCGAGAAACTCTAAAAGTTGTCGCCTATTGCTGGGGATACAATCCATGCCTACTTTGTAAATTAGCCTAATCTCATCATCTCCGACAACTTTTTTTTCTCTCGCCATAGTAATGCCTCTGGCCAAGTCAGATAATTGTTTTAGCAATCTTGTATGAATTTCAGAAGTTGGTTTAAACAACACTTCCCGAGAGTATCGGTCTCTGTTAACATGTGTGCGAGCCTTCGCCACCAAAGCCGCCATCTCTTCTATTTTTTTCAACCATTCATCTGGCAATACGGGGATTGATGGCTCCATGTCAAGCACATAGTGGGCTGCTTTTTGAATAGCAGCTTCTTGTTTATCTGCATTAATATTTTTACTGGCTTGCATAGCCCGTGCAGTCATTTCCTCATTTGTAAGCTCTGGCAACCGGTATAAAATGAAACGCTCGCCGAGTGACGATAATGCCGTGAGATGACAATCAATCTCTGGTGTCACACCAGCTATTATGCCAAACTTGGATTCATATTGAGTTGCTTTTCCTGTGCCAAAGCTTCGTCGGCTTTTTCCATCATACATATCTCGCAACTGTCCCATTATAGACGACAGTACATCTCGCCGTTCTTTCAGGATGACTGTGAAATCCTTAATAACTAAAATTTTTCCATCGATTCGAGGCAGGAGGGAGGGGTCATTCTCCGGATTTGAGTCTGCTTGTATCATTCCGGAAATTAAACTGCGCTCTGTTAGACTTGATAACGAAAAAATTGTTTGATGGCCATCAAGTGCCTGAAGGAGTTCTGTCTTCCCTCCACCTGGCGGCGCTATCACATAAAGCCATACTGGCTTAGAATTAAGAAAACGATTCGCAAATATAGCTCCAAATACAACATAAAAATAGTCGGTGTCTTCTACAATCAGCCATTTTGTACAAACTTCGATAAATTTTTGAACACTGGTAAGTTGATTTGAAACAGATGGACTTTTTCCTTTTTTGAATACTTTTTTCATTATAAACTCCTATTAAAAAATAAATTTTATAGTTAATGACGTATATTTTTTAATAAGAAAATGAAAATAAATCGCCCGGAATGTTATCGGAAAATTATCGGAGAAGAAAATGAGAAAGCATAGAACTATAATTGTGAAGTGTTTAAAATATAACCTTCATTTTGGCAATTAGTTATAGCTTGAGACACTGACGACAAATTGTTTTTATTGAGATAATCTTTCACATCAGCAACAATCTTATGTAGATATATCTTATTCTTATTACATGGTATCTCTTCGTAAATTTTTTCATAACTTATAAGAATATCCTTGTGTTTAAAAAGCAGACAAACAAACTTCCATACATGCTCGCTACTGCAACAGACACAATGTCCTCTATAAAGTAGCATCCTGCTTGCTTCTTGAATTTGAAATATTTGCTTGCTTCTCAGTGCGGCTATGAATTCGCACATTTTTATAGAGGAATCAATTAGCAAATCAGTTATTGGAGGCTCTAAATAAAACTGACTTCTTAGATTATTATCAGATAAAATTCCCCAATCAACTTTATTGCTTTTATTACGAGGCAATTCATATTGAGGCAGAAATTGATACTCTAACAATGTAGGACAATGCCTTACGAAAAGACTAAGCACGCATAACCAATATTCCGCATAATAAGTTTCTGGTTCAGCCAAATAGGCGGAGGGTAACTCAAATGGATATTCAATGCGTGTACCTGTCTTGAGGAATAATTTTCCAGCCTCAACTTGTGAACTTTTTATGAAATCATAGTTATCAACTTCAAGAAAGCCATCAAATTTTTTACGACATTTTCTAAAGAAATCACCACACTGGCACCACTGTGTGTATAGGTCATCTTGTAATTTATCTGCATCCATAGTATGGCTTTAACATTGCACTTAGTCCAAATCTATCGGAGAGAATGTCTCTCATTTCTACATCGACAATCATAACTTAATATCTACATCTTGTCAATGTTATCCGATGGCTAACAGTATTGAAGCAATTAAAGCCAAGCAGCTTAAGTCTAAACCTATTTTATTCATAGGCATCAATGTTTTTTACCTCGACAACACGCCCATGCTGTATAATAAACCATTTCGCATCTCGCTCGTAGCCGCCAAAGCCGTTCTTTGCTCTGAATACACACATAACAAGCCAACCGTCACCTTCGTTATACTTTACATCAGACCATTTTTCATATACTAAACTATCAGGGTCGCGAGTTATAGATTTAAGATATTCTTTAACGCATGTAAATGAACCATCTAAATTTTGGGTAGGTGGTTCACCAAATTTAGTTTTCGCAGCCTGCTCAATTTCTTTTGAACTTATTGTAATATCTTTCTTAATCCATGCAGACCAGCCATTATCTTCTCGTGTAACTCTGAAACGTATCCAATCATCCTTTTCTTCAAGCACATAAAGTATTTCGTTTTCTCCTAATGTTCCGGTTTTATCGACTGCATAATTCATTCCGGGACCAACTCTGATATTGACCCCCTCAATGCCATTTTCATAAGTCAATACGCTTCCATCAGAGTTTTTAATGGGAATTTTCTTTACCGCAGGCCGCAATGGTTTGCGAAAATCGATAAATTCTGGTTTTGGTGGCTGTTGTAGCTTATTAGGATTTTCAGGAGTTGTTTGAGTACTGGAACTGCTCGTTGTATTTGTGCTACTTTCACGCATATTGGACAATATTGCAAATAAAACAATCACAGCAATTATAACACCCAAACATCCCATACGACTCTTAACAGGTGCTCCACAGTTTGGACATAGTTTCGCTTTGGTACTTACCGGACTTCCACACTCTTTGCAAGTTTTCAACGCCATATTAAACTCCTTCACAATGTTTGGTTTTAATGCGGCGCATAAAAAAAGAGCACCGCTGTATCATGCTCATTCAAGGCCCGGCAAGGCCTGTACAGAACACTCAAGCGATGCCCCTTGCAAGTGCAAAGAGCACCAACTTAAATGCATTTCTGTACAAGAAATTTGCCGGTTCTGAATGAAACGCTTAAAAGTTAATGAACTTCAATATTAAATTGTCACCTGTTATTTTATAGTAAATAGCTCTGTTTTGTAAACGAAAAATTACCTTATCCGCAAAAGAGGCCTTTTTGTCCCTAATCCAGCCTGTTTACTGCCTCTCTATTCACATTTGGCTGGCAATGGCCATATAAATCGACTGTGGTTGTAATAGAACTATGCCCCATCTGGTCTTTTACATAGTGGAGTGGTGCTCCTGCTTGCAACAGCAACGATGCATAAGTATGTCTAATATCATGCACCCTGATTTTGGGCAACTGTGTCTTAGTCAACAACGAATATAATACACCACGTCTAAGAATGTTCTGATTTAGCGGCTCACCATATTTGGTGGGGAACACAAGGGATATTTTCTTGTTTTTGTAAGAGTTACATGCCAATTCGGTATTTCTCTTATGGTATCGATTTAACAAAATTTCGTGCAGCCCATCACTCATATCTATGTACCGAATTTTATTGGATTTTGGCGAGTCCCAATGCTCATGGCTGTAACTCCTTTGGACTATGATTTTCTTTGTGTCAAAATTGACGCTGTCCCAAGAAAGAGCCAAAAGTTCTCCCAACCGCATACCTGTGCGAAATGCCGTTAATAGCAAGTCATGATACTCTGGCATATTTTCTTTGGCCGTCTGTAAAAGAGCTGTTGCCTGTTCCTTACTGAGAAAGTGTGTCCGAGTTTTCCTCATGCCAGTCTTGAACACTCTCCCCAGATTGTGAGCCGGATTTACAGCCAGCAGTTCCCTTTCAACCGCCTCCGCAAAAACAGCACTGATACAGATTTTTATATTATTTACTACCAACCCCTCCGCTTGTTTCTGTAAGAGAAGAGTTTTCACATCCTGCCTCGTAATTGAGTCGAGTTTCCTGTTCTCCCATGAGGGTAAGAGATACAGCTCGGCCACATTCTTATAAGACATCCAACTGTTGTACTTGAGCCTGTGCCTCGCTACGTTCTCAAGATAATCCTTAAAGAACTGGCCAAATAAGAGACCCTCTTTTGCAACCGCTCGCCCATTCGAGAAATCAACCTGTTCGAGAGCCAATCTTTTCCGGTATTCAGTTGCAACTGCAACCGCAGTCCTGCGGTCTTTACCTATTTTACGCGAGGTTCTCTTACCCTTATAGCGAACCCATACATACCAATCTCCTGTTGATTTCTGCTTGTTGATAGTCACACCCATAAGAGAGTTCCTTTCAAAAAAGAAAAATATGAGTTACACAATGTTATACCTGAGAGATTTTTATTATATATATAGTTAGCTATGCCCTGGGGGCTACATTGCGTAACTCATAAATTATAGCGCGTAAGGGTTCTTATGCGAATCATAAAATGGATAAAATATAACTTTTTTTAGTTGCACGGGGGTTGCATTAAGAGAGGTTCTATGGCTAAAGTACGTCCAAGTGGGGTTCTTAAGGAGAGGAACTCATGGTTCTCTTAAGTGACACAAGCTATTTATGAGAGAGCATTTATGGCTCTCTTACAAAAACGGAGAGGGCGGGATTCGAACCCGCGGTACAAGCGTTCACTCGTACGACGGTTTAGCAAACCGTTACCTTCAGCCACTCGGTCACCTCTCCGGTTCTTTGTTAATTTAGATTTAATGGGGTTATAACATTCGCCCCCCTCTTTGTCAACTATAACAACCCATCGCTTCCGGAGCAGCCGTCAGTAATCATATAGACAGCTTCGCCGCTGGGCGATTCCTCCTGCCAGATGCCTAACTATTAGTTTTTTGCGTCCGCTGGTTGCATTTTTGGGGAACTGGCGGTATTATTCTTGCAATCTAAAACAAATCTCTGTAAATTAGCCCAACCTTTTGCTATATATAGGTGTTCTCGACAGATGGGTACTTTCTTAACCTGCTGTCAGGCAACAAGTTGAGGGCGTAGCTCAGCTGGTAGAGCAACGGCCTTTTAAGCCGTTGGTCCTGGGTTCGAGTCCCAGCGCCCTCATTCGCGGAGCAATCGAGAATCTATTTAATGGCTCTCGATTGCGTTTTAATTTCAATTGCCGACTTTCAAATTGGTATAAGCCCACTATGAATGAAAACCCTGTTTCCACTGTCAAATCGAAAACGCCTGTCTGGCACATTCATAAACGGCTTTACGACTGGGTTCTGCACTTTGCGCACACAAAACACGGCCTTGTCGCTCTATTTTGTTTGAGCTTTGCCGAGTCGAGTTTTTTTCCCATCCCCCCGGATGTTCTGCTTGCCCCGCTTGCGTTAGGCGCACCGAAGAAATGGCTGCGTTTTGCGACTGTATGCACGATTGCTTCCGTGCTTGGCGGCATATTCGGCTATATAATAGGCACATTTCTATGGGCTGGGGTTGGCAATTTTTTTCATAATTACGTTCCTGGATTTACGCGGGACAAGATAGTTCTAATGGATAACACAAATCTTGAGGGATTCGTTAAGGGTACGTCGCTGAAAGTAGTGCCGATAACAAAAGTCATAGCAACCTATCCGCTTGAGTTCACAGCAAAAGACAAAACTAAACTTTTGCTGAACGAAAGCGAAGTCAAAGAAGTCAAGATTAACCCTTTCACGCAGGTCGGCGCTTTATATGCCTCGTATGACTGGGAAATTGTCGCGATAGCGGGTTTCACGCCGATTCCATACAAAGTAATAACCATTACCGCCGGCGTTTTTAAAATAAATTTTATTACATTTTTTATCGCTTCTGCCTTAAGTCGCGCTGCGAGATTTTTTATGGTGGCCGGGCTTTTCGGCTGGAAAGGCGAACGCATCAGGCCGTTCATCGACAAATATTTTAACTGGCTGACACTGCTCTTTACGCTTATGCTGATTGGCGGCTTTTTAGCGATGAAATTAATCAAATGACCAAAGAACAAAAAAAAATCCTGCTCGATACCGCCAGAAATGCTGTTACGGCGGCGGTGTCAGGAAAAAAGTCCGCTAAAGTATCATCTGATGATGCCGAACTTAACGCGCATTGCGGATGTTTTGTAACGCTGAAAAACAAGGGCGAACTTCGCGGCTGCATCGGGCAGTTTGTCTCGGATAAGCCATTAATAGAACTCGTGAATCAAATGGCGGTAGCGTCGTCAACAGGCGATTCAAGATTTTTCGGCGAGCCGATTACGCCCGCAGAGGTGAAAGAACTTGATATCGAAATATCGGTGCTTTCGCCGCTGAAAAAGACAGCCGACCCGTTAAGTCTGCGGCTTGGTATTGACGGCATTTATATAAAAAAAGGGTATGCAAGCGGATGTTTTCTGCCACAGGTGGCAACGGAAACGGGTTGGAACAAAGAAGAATTTCTGTCCTGCTGCTGCTCACATAAAGCGGGGTTGAAGGCCGATGCCTGGAAAGATAAAAATACAGAAGTCTATTTATTCACCGCGGAAATTTTGGAAGAAGAAAAATAAGCTCTATGAAAAATTCACTAATTCTGTGTTCTGTGTTCTGTGTTCTATGTTCTGTTTTAATATCGGGCTGTAATGAGCAAAACACACCGGCAAAAAGCACACCCGTCAAAAATACGTTGAGAGAAACGCCCAAAAAGCCCTGCAACTGTCCAGAAGATAATAGCTTGTCAACCGTTGACGGATTAGCTAAATATGTCGCCCCCCTGCCCGCGGTTCACGGGGCAAGAAGATGGCAAAACTCCTACTCCGATGGATTGGTAATCGAAACAGCTCATTACCGGATATATACGACAATGCTTGAGCCGCTGATGCTCCGGCAGATACCGGCGTTTGTCGAAGCGGCCTGGCGGGAGTATCAGCGCCAACTGCCAGTACCCGTCGGCGGCGGCAATAAATTTACAGTGTATATTTTCAAAGACCGCCAGCAATGGGAAAGCTACACGCGAAGTTTCACCGGCGGGCAGGCTGAAGTTTATCTGAAAATAAAAAAGGGAGCCTATTATCTCAACGGCCAATGCGTCGCTTATAACATCGGCAGAACCCGAACTTTCAGCATACTCGGACACGAAGGCTGGCATCAGTTCTGCGATAAATATTTTAAATACAGACTGCCAAGCTGGCTCGACGAGGGAATAGCTCAATTATTCGAGTATTCGGATTTTGAAAACGGGCAATTTGTTTTCAACCCTGCAAAAAATTATCAGAGGCTCGGCGCGCTGCGGCTTTCCATACAGGAAAAAAATGTAATACCGCTGAAAGATTTAATTTTGCTCAACCCCGGCGAAGTAGTTATGCAGGAACAGGCAGATAAGGCTGTTATGGCGTTCTATGCGCAGTCTTACGCAATGGTTCGATTTTTGAGAGAGGAAGGCTATGGCAAAAGACTTCTCTGCTATCAAAAAATGCTGCTTGGCGCGCTGAACGGCACATGGCCGCTTGACGCGGCGGAAACGGCCATCGCCTCGAATAAAAGTTCGCCGCCGACCGTCGAATGGAACAAATATATCGCTCAAAAATTATTCGATGTTTATGTGGGCGAGGATATCGAACGAATCTCGCCGGAGTATTATCGCTTCTGCAAAAAAATTGTTTATTATATAAGAGTGAAGTAGTTATCAGTTATCAGTTTTATAGGGTGGGCTCTTCCTGTCCGCCATAGCCTTGGCGACGGCGGAAGCCCACGCGGTTTTTCTTAATGAACAATACAAATCAACAATCCTTCATATCCCCCTTTATACTTGCATCTGCTTCGCCGAGAAGAAAAGAACTGCTCGAAAAAGCGGGATATAAATTTGACATTATCGTTTCTGATGTTGACGAGTCAAAAATTTTTACCGCAGGCATCAGTTCGGCGGAATTTACCCGCGTAGCTGCTCTGGCAAAGGCCAAAGATGTCGCGGCAAAATTTCCCGACAGGATAGTCGTCGCGGCCGATACGATTGTCGATTACGAAGGGCAAATAATCGGCAAACCTGATTCCGCCGAACACGCAGAAGAGATAATAAGAAAACTTTTCAGCAAACCTCACAAGGTTATCACGGGCATCGCGATTATCAAAAAAGACGCAGGGCTCGAGATTGTTGATTGTGATATAACAACCGTTTATCCCAAAAAAATGACTGAAAAACAAATCGCCGAACACATAGCGTCCGAAACCTGGCAGGGAAAGGCAGGTGCTTACGGCATTCAGGATGGCGCAGATGAATTCGTTGAAAAAATCGACGGCAGCTATACCAATGTAATGGGGTTAAGTATGGAACTGTTAGAGAGAATGCTCGGCAAAATTTCGTAATAACCATTTATTGCGAAAGAGGTTATAGATTTAAGCACAAAATTGGCATTTTTACTGTAACACTTCCATCTGATAATCGTCTAACATAGTGTTTAATCTTATTATAATGAGTTAAGGGTAATCATTATGAAAAAACAATTTATACGGATAATTTTGTTTGTGATGCTTATTCAGTCGGTTGTTTATATGTCAGGATGCCATACGGACCAACCGGCTGATCAGCCGGCTAACTCACCGGATTCGCTTTCGTTCGGGTCAAAACGTGCCCGTGTGGTAGATTCAGCAGGCAAGCCGATAGCGGGGGCAGTGGTTGAGTTCGGGGAAAAAATTGAGATTGAGAATTATACTACAAACCGTAAAGAAACAAAACCACTGCAAGCCGAATCGGTAGCGACTGATTCAGAAGGTGTTTTCCCACTGCCGTGCCCTGATTTGAATTTGCCGCCAAATGGAGTCGGCGTAAGATATAACGCTAAAGTCAATGCCGTGGGCTTTCTAACGAGGGATAATATCGATCTCGGGGGCAAATACTACCAGGACAAAGGCTGTATTGACCTGCTGCGTCCGGGGTCTGCAGAAGGATTTCTGCTTGATCCTAATGGCAATCCACTTGCCAATGCCCCAGTTTCAGTGCGTACAAGAATCAGATATAGTTCGCCGTCATCAATCTGCTGCGGATATTTTGATACATCCGGCACCACCGATGATAATGGCTATTTCAAAATAGATAATCTGCCGCCCGGCCAACAGTTTATCTCATATCCAAACAGATCTACCTCATGCGACAAGAAAAAGGCTGTGCCATTTGAAAATTATGCCGGTTTTGCTCTTGCCGAAGTAAAAGAACAGGAAACAACAAGCAATATTATTATTGATCTTTCGAAATCTACCGCTTCCATAAAAGGCAAAGTACTTGATGAATCTGGCAAACCAATCCAGGGTGCCATCGCACATGCTTATATTGAATTGATTACTGCCGAGCAGGGTACAAGCTTTACTTCCACTAATTTTGTTGCCTCAAGTGATGCGACAGACAGCAACGGCAATTTCAATATCCAATATCTTCCGCCGGGAACATTCAAAGTTCGCGCAACATATCCATATATAGAAAATAGTAGCCTGCAACCAGATTCTGGTCAGTGGAGTGGCGTTACCGTCATGGCCAATCAGTCAGCCAATCAGATTATCACACTTAAACGTCAGGATATGAGCAAGTTTAAAAAGCAGATTAAAATCGAGGCACGAATATTATTTGTAAGCGAAAGTTCCCTCACAAATCTTAAGGATGCAAATGTTATAACAGATGTTAATTGCGGCGAGTTATTGAGCGAACAGCAAAACGATTTTGTATTGCGCAGCATACAAAGCCATCGCGACGCAAAATTGCTGACGGCACCGAGAGTAACTGTCCTTGATGGCGAAGGAGCAACTATCAGCATTACAAAAGATGTCAATTGTATAACAGGCTACCGTCAAACTGGCAGATTTCCATTCGCAAAATCCAGGCCGATTTATGAAACAAAGACAGCGGGGTTGATATTTAAGGTTAACTCAAAACTCAAACAGAATGGTTGTATTAAATTAAATACCGATTTGACCTATACAAACATAGAGCCGAAGGGCATCAAAGAACAGAAAAAATGCCGCTTTCCGATAATTGAAACTGTCCAGTCAAAATCAGAGGTTATGATACCAAACGGACAAACTTTAATGTTCTGCGGAAATAAAATTACAGAAAAATTCGACTGCAAAAAAGGCGAGGCAAAATTCAAGTATATTATGATTTTAATAAAAGCAAAGGAAATAAATCCCGCAGAAAAGCAAACAAACAAATGCGGAAACTAAAAACTATTGTTAGTAAATATCAATCTCCTCGACTTTTGTCGGCTTAAATCTCTGGAGTTCGGCAATTTGATTTTTGCCGAGCCTCACGTCGAGAACAACAGTATTGTCGCCGAAATTACGGGCGATTATTTCCGTCGCTGATTCGAGATAATTCTGAATCCTGCCGTCCGCGGCATTGACGGTAATTCTCAAAGTCGCCAGACCGCCCTGATAAATCTCCAGCGTTTTTGCCTTGAGCAAATCAAGATTCATACCTGTTTTTGCGGATATACATATCGCATCAGGATAAATTGTCTGCAATAACTCAAGCTGCGAATCCTTTGCGACGACATCGGCCTTGTTGAGCAGGACAAGCGTGGTCTTGTCTTTGCAGCCGATTTCTTCGAGAACCTTTTTGGCGTTTTCAGCCTGGTCGTGCGCATCGGAATTCGAGACATCGACAACGTGCAGCAGCAAATCGGCGTTCACCGCCTCCTCAAGCGTCGCCTTAAACGACGCGACAAGCTGATGCGGCAGATTTCTCACAAAACCTACCGTATCGCTAAGCAGAACTTTTTTTGAACCTTCGAGAATCCACTGTTTTGTCCGCGTATCGAGCGTCGCGAACAATCTGTTCTCGACGTAAACATCCGCATCGGTAAGGGCGTTCATCAAAGTGCTTTTGCCCGCGTTTGTGTAGCCGACTATGCAGATTTTAAACAGCCCGCCTCTTGCGTCTATCTCTCTCATTTTTCGCGCGTCTATTGAGGCCAGTTCCTTTTTTAGTTCGGTGGTTCTTTTGCTGACGAGCCTTCGGTCAATTTCAAGCTGCTGTTCGCCTGTTCCGCGAGTGCCCACTCCGCCTGATGCCGCTGCGCCGGTTACGGTATCCAAATGCGACCACATTCGCGTAAGTCTTGGATATGTATATTCAAGCTGCGCAAGGGCGACCTGCAATTTCGCCTGTTTTGTTCTCGCCCTGCTGGCGAAAATATCAAGAATCAATTCGCTTCTGTCGATTACCTTTGTGCCGATGATTTCCTCAAGCTCGCGAATCTGCCCCGGCGACAAATCATTATCAAAAATCACAACATCGGCCTTATTTGCTTTTGCCCTTTCGCCAATATGCTTGGCCT
>MHXU01000056.1 GCA_001824555.1 Planctomycetes bacterium GWC2_45_44 | reverse complement strand
CGGTCAGCATACTTTTGTGTTCCGGCGCCAGATGCATTATAAATACAAATGCCAACCCCGGTTTGGCTGACAGGCTTTTGAGTAATTCCTGACAGGCTTCAAGCCCGCCTGCCGATGCGCCGATGCCTGCGATAGGGAAAGACAATCTCTTTGTGCCGGCAGATATAACGCCTCTTTTTTCGGTGTTCCTCTTGTTTTTTTTCATTTTATTCCTGTAATGATAAAAACGCAACATAGTGAAGCGTATTTCGTGAAGCGTATCTCGTGAAGCGTGAAGCGAAAAAACGACGAAATACAAAAATTATGTACAAATTTCTTTTTGTTAGAGTTTATAAGACTATCTACGCTCATAAAATATGTCAAATAAATTTTAGACAATACAGCAATCTCTTATCGCTTAAAGACGAGATTGCTTCGCTGCGCTCGCAACGATGACGAACCCCGCCATACAAGATGGCGGGGCTAAACGAGGTTTTAAAGACCGCTCCATTACTGTCGCGGCTCTGAAAAACTCCCTGCGATGTCGCTTGGGCTCTGAACGAGATTGCCATCGAGAACCCGCGCGATTTTCTTAAGGAGTACCTCATACTCGAACGGCTTGATAACATAGTCGGAAACCCCGCTTTCCTGTGCCGCGACGATATAATCCTCGTCTGTCGCAGCCGAGAGCATAATTACAGGAATGTCCGCTGTTTTCGGGGAACTCCTTAATTTAGCCAGCACGGCCAGCCCGTCCATATTCGGCATAAGGTTGTCAAGGAGAATGAGGTCAGGCGGTTCAGCCTCTACTTTGGCAATGCCTTCCATACCATCAGTGGCGGTCATAACTTTGTAGCCGTTTCTGTCAAGCAGCTTGCCTATGATGACGACGATATCCTGCTCGCCATCCACAATAAGGATTTTTTTCACGTCTGTTTTTACTTCTGTTTTCGTCAACACGGTATAGCCCCCCATACAGTTATTGTTTTTTAGCAGCCGCAATATGTTCTCGGCCGCATTATCGCCCCCGCCGGACGTTTCGTTTAATTTCTGATATGGCCTACCTTTTGCGGGGTTAATTATAGCTGTTTGATTTTGCAAAACAAGTATTTTCGGACTATTAAATTCCTGCCCTTTCCCACTATTGACTTTTTTCCGGTTTAATCCTATACTTTGGTGTTTTACGGATGAAATATAAAGGAGTAAAGCAATGGAACAGCTCAAGCCAAGGATTAGCGTTTATTACGCTCAAAACGCCACTGTTGTTACGCTTACCGACGAGAAATTGCTCGAAGACGACGACATCAAGGCTCTTGAAGAGTCCATAATGCCGCTGATTGACGGCTCACAGGTGAATCTTGTTGTCGATTTCAGCAGTGTGCAGTTTTTGTCAAGCGCCGTTCTGGGGCTTTTGATAAGAATAAGCAAGAAAATCAGCGAAAATAAGGGCAGGCTGAAGTTTTGCGGCATAAATTCAAAAATATTCGACATATTCAAAATCACTCGGTTAGACGAGATTTTTGAAATATACGATGATGCCAAAAAGGCTCTGCAGTCGCTTAAATAGCGGCTGATAGTCCGTTTTTGCGTTCACATAAGGTTATGTTATTGTTTTTTTGAGACGATATAAAGTTTCATGACAATAAAAGTGTTCAACCGTGAAAAGATAGTTTCAAAGGGTATAATATCGGAGCTGCGGAAGATATGCTCCCGTATTTTATGCCATGCTAACGTTCTGGGCTATTCGAAAGACGACCAGTTTGCCATTCATTTGGCGTTGGAGGAGGCGGTGGTCAATGCCGTTCGGCATGGCAATAAGCAGGATTCCGAAAAGGACGTTACCATAGAATATGAACTTTCCCCCGAAAAAATAGAGCTTTGGGTTACCGACCAGGGTATGGGGTTTAAGCCGAGCGATGTCGCCGACCCGCGCAGCGGCGAAAATATCTATAAGGCAGGGGGCAGGGGAGTTCTGCTGATAAAGTCCTATATGAACAGCGTTGAGTACAATAATGCCGGTAATTCCGTGCATATGACCAAATTAAACAGCAAACCCGTATAATTCTTTCCACTTCATTTGCTTTGCTCCGGTTTAGTTCTTATGTTTTCCGCATAGAATGAGTTTAACTGGAGTGGACAATGTTGAAAAAATTTGCATCAAGATGTATCGTTTCGGTTGGGTTGGCATCGGTGGCGGTTTTGTTTGTCGGTTGTGCCGACGAGGAGTCATACACGCCTCAAATATCGGGCGTTGTTTCGGAACTTCATCACAGTTCGGGGTATTCAAGCACATATAAGCCAAAGACGAGCTATTCGTCAACTTATTCGTCGAGCAGCTACAAACCTTATAAGCCGCAGTCGAGCTATCAGTCAAGTTCTGGCTCTCCTTATGGCTGGGTTCCTTCTCGCACCAGCGAAAGACGATGGAAAGCAATCGTAGTGCATAATTCAGCGACAGCCAGCGGTAATATGGCGACGATTGATTCCGCTCACAAAAATAACGGCTGGGACGGCGTAGGTTATGATTTTGTTATCGGCAACGGTTCTGGCAGCAGCAACGGCCAGATAGAGCCGACCTTCCGCTGGACAGGCCAGAAGACCGGAGCGCATTGCAAAACGCCATCGAACTGGGCAAACGAAAGCGCAATAGGCATTTGCCTGATTGGCAACTTTAATAATAGCAGACCGACCGCGGCGCAGATGGCGGCTCTTAACAAACTTGTCAAATTTATGATGAAAAGATACGGCATTCCCGCCTCTAAGGTATATGGCCACAAAGAAGTACCCAGCCACAGTACCGCGACGGACTGCCCGGGCAGAAACTTTTCTATGAGTTCTTTCAGAGCGGGGCTGTAAAAAAATGTAATACTTTAGCCGAGTGTAGGCAAAAAAGGTTCACCACAAGACACAGAGAAAAAAGAGATATGATTTAGGAAACCGCCGGGGCGAAAACCGGCGGTTTTTTTTATTCTTTACTAATTTCCAGAACGATGACCGTTATGTCATCGACTTCGGCGGGGTTTTTGTTCGCTTTGCAAATGTTTTCAAATTCGGCAGTCAACTGTCGGCCTGGCAAAGAGAGCAGTTTTTCAAATTCCGTGCCGAGATTAAAGCTATCGTTGTTTTGTTCTATTCCCATAAAAGGTTCAGCTCCATCGGAATACATAATGAGCTTGTCGCCGATGGAAAGCTGTGTGTGTCCCTGTTCAAATTGAGCGTTGTCAAATACGCCGAGCAATGCGCCTCTTGTTTGAAGCTGACCGGCGTTGTTTTGATTGTCGATTACAAGCGGGTAAGGGTGGCCTGCTCTGCAATAATCGAGTTGCAGAGTTTTGGTATTCAGCAGGCAGTAGCAGCACGTCGCGAACTGGCATCCGCTTAAATGCTGTTCGCACATTTTTTGATTCAAATTATTTATAACCTCGAGCGGCGTGAAAATTTTGTATTTGCTGCCGAATGTTTCGCGCATCACAATTGCCTGCTTGATAAACATCGTCAGCAGGGCGGCAGGCATCGAATGCCCGACCGCGTCGGCTAAATAAAAACCAATATGCTCCTCGTCGAGTCTTGTGATGTCGTAAATGTCGCCCGATACCCAATCGGCGGGCATAAACGAAACAGACCAGTTGAATTTATCGCAGTCCGGCAGAGTTCTCGGCAGAAAATCCCGCTGAACAGCGCCGGCCATTTTCAACTGCGTTTCGAGCTGTCGGGCGTAATCAGCATTTTCGTTTTGCCTGCTGATTTTATTTTTTTGATGCTGCCCGGAATATTTTTTTATTTTTTTTGTAATATTTGCCATATTTGCCGACTCTATATACAATGTAGCCGTCATTGAATCGGCGTTTTTCGTCCGCGACTTAGGCAGATAAAATTTATTAGCGATTATTGGCCGTTATTTCGGCGTTTTATAGGTCTTTAAATAAATTAGCATTTTTTTAGGAGATTTAACAATGTGTAGTGGTGGTGGTTTTGACCCAGCCGCTGTGATGGCGGCACCTATTGTGATTATGATGTTTATGGCGATAGGGCTGTTTTGTATGCTCGGGTTTGCGTTTAAAATTTTTCTCTGGTGGAAGATTTTTTCCAAAACCGGCTACAGCGGGGCGTTCGCTTTTTTAATTCTCGCTCCATTCGGGACTCTGATAATGATGTGCATTTTGGCTTTTTCGCAGTGGCCTGTTATGAAGGCTACATCGCAAATATCGCCGACGGCAAATTAATGTGGAGATGCACGGCTGTGCGTCTCTGCTGTTATGAGAATATGGCCGAGCCGATTCGCAGGATTGTCGCGCCGTATTCGATTGCGGTTTCATAATCCTGACTCATTCCCATACTCAAATGCCGAAAGTGTGGGCCGGATATTTTCTCGCCTCTGATTTCATCGAATAGTTCTTTGGCTCTGGCGAAAGCGTCTTTTACGACATCCTTATTCAAGCTTAGCGGAGCCATCGTCATAAGTCCTGCCAGTCTGATATTCGGCATTGTCGCGATTTGTTCAGCCAGATGAATGGCCGCCCCGACCGGCACGCCGTATTTTTGCGGCTCTTTGGAACAGTTGACTTCCATAAGAATATCCGGGCAAATCTCGAGCCGCGATGCCGATTTGCTGATTTCCTCGGCAAGCCGGAGCGTATCGACTGAGTGTATGAATTCTGTAATTTTCAAAAGCTGTCTGACCTTATTTCGCTGTAAGTGTCCTATCATATGCCATTTGACTTTCGCGTACAGCTCGGCATCCTGCGGGCTTTGCAGTGCCGAGGCGGCCAAATCATCGGCAACGACTTTCAATTGCTGTACGCGGTTTTCGCCCAATTGGTTGCATCCGAGTCGAATAGCTTCTTTTATCTGCTCAAAGTTAGCCGACTTGGTAACCGTAACCAGCGTAATTTCGGAGTTTTTCCGTTTCGCCTTTGCGCAGGCGTTTTCTATGCCCGTTTTGACCTTTTCAAGATTTTCAGCAATATTTTTCATAGTTTTAAAATAGCCACAGAGGACACAGAGTTCACAGAGATTTTTTGTGTTTATTCGCGGCTAATTCAATTGTTTCATGGCAAAAACAAATTCGTTTTTTTTAATTTTCTCGGCAGATATTCGGTTACGATAAAATCAAGTCCGTGTTTTGCGAACGCCTGCTGCTCGACACGCACGCCCATCTTTAGCATTTGATTCATCGCCGCCTGCCACTGGGGAAAATGTTTTACGAATGGGTCGTTTTTCAACGCGTCTTTGGCTCGTTTAATGTCAACGTCCTTCAGCGGATGCGTCGGCAGTTTGTAATCTATAATATCCTGCGGCGTTACTCCGAGAAAACTCGCCTTGGGCACGCAGAAAAACTGGTTCAGATGCGCCGCGTTGCCGGAGCCGACTTTCAGCGTTCTGTAAATATTGAAGTAGCCGTAAGGGTCGCCATCGACAAACGCGTACACGGGTATTCTCAATTTGTCAGACAGCCTTCTTATAAATCTTCTGCACGCCCTTGTCGGCACGCCGCCCATACTGATAAGGATGCAGTCCTGTTTGTCCCAGTAATCGTATTTTTTCAATCGTTCAAATGCGCCGGAAGTTTCTATCGCAAGGATGAATTTCGCGTCGCTTTTGAAGTCGAGTTCCTCAACGCTGTTGGGAACTGAATATGAGCCGGAGCCGAATTTCGTGCAGTCGATTTTGAGTTTGTTTCCCTTGCCGTCTTTGTCGAGTACGATGAGTTTGCCTGCGACATCGCCGCCTTTTTCTTCGGGCATAAATTTGAGCTGCTCGCGATTAACGCCGAACATCGCCTCGATGTCGTCCATAACGGTATCGGATTCGGGCTGCTCGGCAAAGCCGGCCTTGCCCCAGTTTTTGGAAATGTAATACGCCTCTCTTTTGGTAGCCATATTATCGGCATCGATAAGTTCTTTCGACAGCGACATCATTTTGAGCGTTTGAGCGAAGGACTTTACGGTGTTGACCGTGAGCGTTCTGGTCTTGTTTTTGCCGGTTATTTCAAAATAGCCCTTTGATGCCTGATATTTGACGTTTCCGAGCGAGCGGACGGGAGCCGACATACTCGGTTTTTGTCTCTTTAATATCTTTTCCTGTATGGCTTTAGCGGTATCCTTTATTTTTTCGGAAACCGCCGGTTCATTCCGTTGAGTCATTAAACTAAACTGCCTTTCCTGCGAACATTCGGGTAATTTTCAATAAGCTGATGCGGGTACTCTAAGAACAAAAACGGTGAAATTCAAGTTTAAAATCGCACTAAAATGGCTATGCCAAAAAAAATTAAAAAAAGCTTGACACGGCAAACTATGTAACATAAAATACAGGGTGATAATTTTGGATTAGCTCCCTGGGAGGGAGCGGAGTAGAAGGCTGATTTGGGAAGTTGGGAAGAAGACAAGAGAATATGCGTACTCGTGATGGTAGCGGGTGCGTCCCCTTTGTTTCCCCCTCCGTTGGTTTTCACTCAATTAGAGACAGTGTAACCTTATATTTGCTGTTTAAATTTGGAAGGAAAGAGAAAATGAAAAAGGGGCTGTTTTGTGTTGCGCTGATCGTTTCGGCGGTGTGTGCCTGTGGTGTGGCTTTAGCAACTTCAAATACCACTCATCAGCAATGGGATTTTTCCACAAACGCAAACCCGGCATACCCGAACATTGTTAGCAATGACTTTGGCAGTCCGGTCATAACTCTCCCATCTGGTACATGGTTTTCGACATATGGCGGAGCTTCCGGCGTTTGGCGATTCACTGCTATCAGCGAGATGAGCATCGCAATTCCTAATACCGGCAATACCGCACCGGATACACAAAAAGAGATATCGCTTCAGGTTACATATAAAGACCCCGCCGGTGCTGGCGAAGATTTACCAATTACAGTTATACCGGCTTATGACTCTATTGGACTTATCACTCGTGAAATTCTGTCCAATGGTTATTTTCACGACACCTACAAGATAATCATTACTCCAAACCCTGCTTCTGAAGTAATAGACATATTCACGATTCAGTGTACACTTTATGTTGACCAGATTATTGTTGACACCATCTGCATCCCAGAACCTGCGACCATCGCGATTCTCAGTCTCGGCGGATTGCTGCTTGGCAGAAAAAAATAAACAGCAAAATAGTAAATTAAAAATATTTTAATGTTTTTTGGGGAAAGGAAGAAGAAGTGAAAAAGTTAGTTACAGTCTGTGCAGTAGTTTTGATGGTTTTGGCAATTGGCAGCGTATCAGCCCAACAGGTAAAAGTTGGCACTGCCGGCGGCGGCCTGATGCTATATTACAATAATATAGATATAAGCGGCGACGGTATAGTGAGCGGTTACGATGAACAACCAAGTAATCAGGCGTATGTCAAAGCACAGTTCGGCTACAGCAACACCAATGGTTCGTATTTCCAGTTTGATAATACCGTAGATCTCGGAGGCGGAGCTACAATGAACAATATTTTCTCTGGCCAGCCTGTTGGTTCAAGCCAGTTTGGATTCGACTTGCAGGGAACCGCAACTACCTATAACAATGTCGGCGGTGTAGGTATCCCCTCTGTATCTTTTGCCGATAATACAAATAACAATGCTTCTGGTGCATTGCTAACAAATGTTATTCCAAATCAGTCGCAAGCGGCATGGGCAATCAACAACTACCAGGGCGGCGCTCAGACTGGTCAGCTTATCAATAGTCTGTTCAGAGGCATATCTTTCACGATGAATGTTACAAATTTTCAGGTTATAGGAAACACATATGTAATGACTGTTTCAGGAGATCTCAATTCGGACGGCGTATTTCATTGGTACACTATTGGACAGCCGGATTCGACACTTGCAAGCTGGCAGTTGTCAAACAAGCTGTCTTATACTGGTACACTCATCTATAATAAAGATTATAGAACTTTAGGTTACGAGAACGGGACAAACACCTATACAAATGGTCTGGAAAACGGCCATGACCAGATGGACTTTTACGCTGGAAGTATTGATGTCTATGCAACGGTAATTCCCGAACCGGCAACAATGGCGATTCTTTGCCTTGGCGGTTTGTTGCTTCGCAGAAAGAAATAAACAGCAAAATAGTAAATTAAAACATCTTAGTAATTTTTTGAGAAAGGAAGAGTAAATGAAGAAGTTAGTAACAATTTGTGTAGTAGCGGTAATGATTTTGGCAGTTAGTGGTGTCCAACAAGCCGGTGCCTCGAACATAACTATCAATATCAACCCCAGTCAGGTTCCGGATGAGGCGCAGCCTCTCGTCAATGTGGGAGACGCACCCACAGGTTTCGGTCCAGACTCCTGGCAGAATACCACAAAAATAACCTCAACATCTAAAGTCAATTGGCATGCTCGTTATATTGCTGATGGCGATTACCTGTCAGTATTATTTCCAACTCAAGCCGCGACACTTGCAATCAATGACATCGCATCTATTAGCTACTGGACCAAACGGCCTGATGGAACAACGGCAAGTCAGGATTGGGCAGCTTATATTTACACCCGTGATATCGACAGCAATCCATCGACTTGGTACAATCATAAATTCATCAATAATTACAACGCACATACCAATGTCGGTGATTGGACAAATTACTCCACTGATAGCGGTATGACTTTCGGCAGCAAAACCCTCGCTAATCTAAAAATTAGCAACGGCACAGAACTTGTCGAGATGATTAGCGTCCAAACCATGAGCAATTACAATACTTTTAACGGTTATATGGACGGTCTGACCATCACGCTGACAGACGGTAGCATAGGCATCGTGAATTTCGAAGCCATTCCAGAGCCAGCCACAATGGCGTTACTTGGTCTTGGCGGATTGCTGCTTCGCAGAAGAAAATAAACAGCTTTTCAGATTACTTATAGATTACCAACGGCAGGAAAAATTCCTGCCGTTTTTTTTATGCAAAAAAACGTGAAATTCGTAACATTTTAGCCATTTGCAGCATTCGGCATTATTTCGTCCTTTCAGGGCTTTGTGTTGCGCGTAGGGTACAAATATATACGGCTCATTAAAATTATGCCGACACTATACCATTTAATCCTTGAATGGTCAAGAAGTTATGATAATATTCCGCGATGGAAAATTCAGCGAATCAAACAACTGCTAACAAGTGGTTAAATGTACCGATTATAGCAACG
>MHXU01000055.1 GCA_001824555.1 Planctomycetes bacterium GWC2_45_44 | reverse complement strand
ATGGTTTGTATATAACGGTGCGACCACAGATGCCCAGTGGAACAAAAGGCCGGCGCAGGCAGGTTACGGACGAAATCCTCTGAAAACCTGGAACGGCACACAAAGCAATCAGTTAAAAACTTTGGGTACTCTTAACACAAACACAACCTCGCCAAATGCTTTGACAGTATTTGATACGGAATTAGCATGGGTTCCTATCGCGATTATTGCCAATCAGGGTGTTGGACTTTCTTCAGGCAATATCAGCGCAGAGCAGACACAATATCTGTTTGTAACCGGTCGTATGCCAAGCGGCGAAAACCTCGCGGCTGCGACACGAGATTCAGGTTCAGGGACACGTAACGCGGCAATGAATACGCTGGGAATGGACCCAAGCTGGGCAAGAGGCGACAATTTTGGCAACAAATTCGATGCTGAATCGGACACGGTTGCAACAACAAAGACCGGTAAAAACCATCGAATCAATAATTGCGGCGGGTCCGGCATAATGGAAAATGCTGTCCAATACAGCCGCCTGGCTGTCGGTTATACCGGGCTTTGCAGCGCAAGCAGAGCAAACGAGGATGCCAGAGGCGGCAAATATGAAATATGCAGCGTCAAAAATGTCGGCGGTTCGGCTTATGTCCGCCCAACTCTTGATAACATACTTAACAACAGCGATGTCAACACCGGCTGGAGAATCGGCGGAAATGAAACATTCGCAACCGTAGGCAGTACCAGCACATCCGCAACTTATCAAATGTCAAATCTGTATGCTGCGGCGTATATAAACAATATAACGGCAAGTATCGCTGATTTCATCAGCTCTCCGGGTCTGAACGCAAATTATAATATGCCTGGCGAATATCTGGCAAATCAGTATTTCCTCGTAGCGGCTATTGATACGATACCGTCTCCAACCGCCCCAACTTCTTTTATAGTCAATGCTAAGCTCAATCAGAGTTTGCAGGATTGGGTTGCTGCCAGTGCACACGAGCTTACTAATACCCCTGTTCCGGCATTCGGCTCGGTCAAACCTTCAGGCATAGTGCCGGTAAGAGTAAATATTGCCGGCAGCGGAACATACAGCGATGGAAGAACATCAACTTATATTGATAACGGTGGAAACGTCATAGCCGCCGGTACAACTCTGTCAGAACGCAATAAGGTTGCAGGCGATTTCAATTACACAGGAAGCGAAAAACACAAACGCAACATTAACGATATAGCCAAAATGGTGCAGGCTGTAAAAAATCCGCGAGCTTTTGAACAGAATGTCAATCATGGCGGATATTACGGCGGTCAGGTCGGCGATTATGTTATAACGGAAGTCATCGGCGACTTTGACGGCGACGGCAATTTCGTCGCTGCCGACATAAGGTACTTCGCTGATGGTCTGGCAATAGACGCCGTCAGCGGAAAATTAAACCGCAGTGAAGGTTTTTTAAAAGTTGACCAAGCTGATAAGGCCACTGGCGGAAGCGGAAACTATTTCAACACCACGCTTGCCACAGGCAGAGCATACGACGCGAATTCCGGCTGGTCAAAAGCAGATATCATCACAGATGTCAATGTAACCCCAGGCGCCAATCCTGTTGCCAATGGCGTTATCAATGCAAAAGATATTGACTGGATGTACAGAGTGTTGCGAGGCGGCATAAAGGCTGCGGCTCTCGGCCAGACACCTTCGGTCAATCCAAATGTACGTTCCAATGTCCTCGACTGGAACAATCTTGATGATGCGGCGGTGATGGACTTAAGCTGTGATATGAACGGCGATTTACTTGTCAACGCCGAAGACATTGACGTGGTCGTAATAGATATCCTCGGAGCTGACTACGGCGATGTTAATCTGGACGGCGCAATCAATGCTGCCGACAGGGACATCATAACTGCAAATATCAGCTCAAGCTACGGCAAAGGCTGGGCGGACGGCGATATTAACGGCGACGGATATGTAACCGCCGACGATCTGGAAATGTACAGAATGACTCTTCTGGCTACATTCAGCGACAACTGGCTTGCTTCCTGCTCATCACCGTCGTGGTGTGATAGTATGGACTACAACCACAGCGGCACAGTGAACTTTGCAGATTTTGCAACCTTAGCACAGAACTGGTAAGCAGAAAAAGAAAATTAAGCCTCCAGCGGGAAGAAGATGAAGAAGAAGCATGCAGGTGTATTCTTAAAGGATGCACCTGCTTTTTTTATCATTTTAACCAAAATTTAACATTTAACAAACACCGGTTTAATAATTCTCGTTTAAACTCCCGACAGAAATTCTCGGCAGAAGTGTTTCTGTTGAACAGTTAATTTTTTTTAAGGAGATATGAATGAAACATGGAATTGTAATTATGGCGGCAATATGCTGTATCTCAATCTGTGCCATTAGCGTCAGGGCTGATGAGATGGCTGATTTGAAGCAGCAGATTGCCGAGCTTCAGCAGAAAGTCGCGGCTGTTGAGGCAAAGCAGACGCAGCAGCAGGTGCAGGTCGATGAAAGAATCACAAAATTGGCAGAAAAGCAGTCCAGCGTGCCGGATAGTTTAAAATGGGCGGAAAAAATCAAATTCAGCGGCGATTTCAGATACCGCCACGAGTCCATCAATTCGCAAAGCAGCGGCACGGAACAGGCAGGAAGAAATAGTAACCGTTTCCGCGCAAGAATCGGTATCGGCGTAAAAATCAACGAAGATTGGGATTTAGGTTTCAGATTGGCCACAGGCTCATCGGCAGACCCATCTTCGACAAATCAGTCGCTTGACAATGGTTTTGCGAAGAAATCTGTTTGGATTGACCAGGCATATTTCGACTGGCATCCGAAACAATACGAAAAACGTCTGAACATCTACGGCGGTAAAATGCCAAATCCGTTTTACAGAGCCGGCAATAACCAGTTGGTCTGGGACGACGATGTGAACCCGGAAGGTATTGCGGCAAAATATGTTATGCCTCTGCCAGGCACAGGAAACAATCTGTATATCAATGGCGGCGGATTCTGGCTAAGGGCCGATGAGGGTGGAACAGCATCAACAAGCGGAGCATCTGTTTTTGGTATTCAGAGCTATGTAAAGCACGACTTTGAAAACAAAAATTATATGCTGGGCGGCTTGAGCTATTATACGTTCGGCAACATTGAGGGCAAAAACGGCTTATACAGCACCACAAGCAAATATGGAAACACAATGACCGGCGCCGGAACAACCGCAAGTCCGTATAAATACTCGATGAATTATAATGTTCTGGAAGCATTCGGCGAGTATGGCTTTAAATTTGCTGATAAACCGACAACTGTCTATGGTAGTTATGTCAAGAATCTTGAAGCGGCGACTTCAAAAAGTACCGGCTGGCTGATTGGAACAACGTTCAACAAGGCCAAAGAACCGAAATCATGGGAATTGGGCTATAACTACCGCAATCTCCAGGCGGACGCGGTTTTGGGTCTGCTGACCGATTCTGATTTTGTCGGAGGCGGAACAAACGGAAAAGGCCACTGCTTCTCTGGAAAATATCAGTTCACCAGAAACATTCAGGGCGGTCTTACCTACTACCTAAGCCAAAAAGGAGATGCGGGCGACGCGTACCGCAGACTTATGGCTGACATAATATTCAAATTCTAATGAAATTCTAATGTTGTTTTAACACAATTTTAACAATAACAAAGTATAAGTTCAAAAGGAGTATTAAAAATGAAAAAAAATCTATTTACAATGGTATTGGTTCTGACAGCGGTATGGGTATGCAATCTGTCCGCGGCAGAAAAAACATTGCAGATTGAAGGCTCAACGACAGTCGGGCCTATAGCTGATGCGTTCACAGAGGCTTTCAGTCAGGCGTATCCCGATGTAAAAATCACGGTAACCAAAAATGGAAGCGGCAATGGCGCCGCAGCTCTTGTCGATAGTCGCTGTGATATCGCGATGATGAGCCGGTTTATGAAACTCGATGAATTTACGGCGGCAGTAGATAAAGGCATTATGCCTGTCGCTCATGCCATAGCAATGGATGGTATATGTATAATTGTCCATCCTTCAAACCCTGTAACCGAATTGAGCCTTGCACAACTCCATGATATCTTTACCGGAGCCGTAAAAAACTGGAAAGAATTAGGCGGCCCGGATATGCCTATCGTCGCAATCAGCAGAGACACCTCTTCGGGAACTTATGAATCTTTTGACCATTTCGTAATGAGAAAAGACAAGATGGACGCAAGCATCGAATATGTCAGCTCCAATCCGCAGTTGCACTCAAGAGTTAAAACGACTGCCGGAGCAATCGGATATGTAGGCGTAGGCTTTCTTGATGCGGAAGTCAAAGGCCTGAAGGTGAACAATGTTATGCCATCTAAACAAACAATTGCCAACGGCACATACCCGATGTCAAGGCCGCTGTTTCTGTTCACTAACGGCTATCCCGTACTCGGAACAATGAGCCATAAGTTCTGTGTCTTTTATCTTAGCGAAAAAGGACAGGAAATTATCGAGGCCAAAGGGTTTGTGCCTGTAACAAAGTATTAACGGAATTAAATGGAATATAATAAAGTACAAATGAATACAGAGCCAAAGGCTGACAATCGGTCTTTGGCTCTTACTGCATTGGAAGATTTTAAAGGCTTTGCTTTTTATCATCTCGGCAGATTCAGTTTGTTCGCAGTTTCATTCAGCACGGTTTTGATTGTTCTGCTGATATTCTTTTTTGTGTTCCAGCAGGGGTTGCCATTTTTTAAAAATTTCGGCATAACGGAATTCTTCACGTCGAAACAATGGTATCCCGAAGCTCGCAAGCCGGAATTCGGGGCATTGGCAATTATTGTCGGTTCTATTTATGTAACAATAGCGGCGTTAGTTTTGGCCGTCCCGGCGGCAATTCTAACGGCTGTTTTCTTGAGTGAAATCGTTTCGCATAAAATCAGAAATCTTGTCAAACCCGTGATAGAATTACTGGCGGCGATACCATCGGTCGCTTATGGTTTTTTTGCAGTGCTTGTTTTAGCTCCATTCCTCCAGGCTGAATTCGGCCTTTCTACCGGCACGAACGCTCTAAACGCGTCAATAATTCTTGCTATTATGGCTTTGCCTACAATCGTCAGCGTCGCCGAGGATTCAATTACCGCAATAGGCAGAGATTTGCGCGAAGCCTCTTACGGCCTTGGCGCTACTCGCTTTGAGACGATTTTTTTCGTTGTTATCCCTGCCGCTCACAGCGGAATCATTGCCGCGATTGTGCTGGGAATGATGCGGGCAATCGGCGAAACAATGGTCGTCTGGATGGCCAGCGGAAACGCGAATCAGATACCGTCGCCATGGTGGGATTTGACGCAATCCGTCAGAACAATGACGGCGACAATCGCAGGTGATATGGGCGAAACCGCGAAAAGCTCGCCTCATTATCAGTCGCTTTTCGCAATCGGAATTATACTTTTGGTAATGACATTTTTAATGAATATTATAAGCGAATACTTCTTAGCCTCGGCGGGAAAGAATAGCAGAAAAAAATAATATATGCGTTTTATCATAAGAAATATAACAGATAAAATTTTCACGTCTTTGACAGTCTTAAGCGTGATTGTGCTTGTCGCCATTCTTGCCGTGATACTTACGCCGATACTATGGAAAGGTTTTTCCGCCGTTGTTTTTACAGGTACGATAGAATTCCGCAAAATGCAGCTCGATTTATTTAACAGAGGCGACATTGACAGGCTGAACAATGAAAATACCAGCTCGCAGAGTTGCAGAAAAAAAATCTATGATACGATAGACCGATTCAAACAAAACATCGATGCCGAAACTCTGTGTGATAGAATCGCTCGAATTTATCGAAACTTTGGGAAAGAACTTCAGCGTAAAGATGTGCAGGGCGCAGAATATCAGCGGCTTCGTTCGTTAAGCAGAGAGATTAGAGATAAACTTGAAACCACGTTTAGCAGCGGCGATAAAAAAGTTATCGATGAAAATATAAAAGATGTTTTAAAATACAAAACCGATATTGGATTTAAAGATACCTCGGCGATGGAACTGTTTGCACTGGCCGAAGATTTTGCCGCCGACATCAAAAACATCGACCTTGCCAAGCGTCAGGAATATGCCGATGCGCTGAAAGACTTTGAAAATATTCTGACAAAGCTGCTCGGGGATAATCCATCCCTGCCCGTGCCTGCCCTGAAAATGGACAGATACGGCGCAACAAGATTAGACATCGCCCAAAAAAATCTTTATAAGCTGCTCTGGCTGGAAAAATGGCAGCAGACTTCGCCTGGCAAACCAATGGCCAAAATTATTACGCCCAGAGCCGAGTTATTTGCGGGTACGGAAATTGGGCCGCTGTTTGATTACATTCGGGATAACCTCGATGAGATGCTTATTCCAAAACGGACTTTTTATTGGCAATATCTCATTGACGGAAGTACGCCCGGCCATTATTTCGGCGGCGTAGGCCCCGAAATCCTCGGTACGCTGCTTTTGACACTGGCCGCGATGGTTTTCGTTTTCCCGATTGGAATAATATCCGCCGCGTATCTTGCCGAATGCTCATCAGATAAATTTGTAATAAAAATTATCCGTATGGCTATAAACACTCTTGCCGGCGTGCCGAGTATCGTATTCGGCTTATTCGGGCTGGCGTTTTTCGTGCTTTATCTTGTGCCGCTATTCGGCGGACCATCAAAGCCGTGCATATTGACAGCGGCGATGACTCTGGCGGCGCTTACTCTGCCCGTGATGATACGCGCAAGCGAGGAAGCGATTCGCAGCGTTCCGCAAAGTTATAAAGAAGCGTCGCTCGGCCTGGGCGCGGGCAAATTAAGAACTTTTATTTGTGTAATTCTGCCGGCGGCTCTGCCGGGAATTTTAACTGGAATAATCCTAAGCATCAGCAGGGTTGCCGGCGAAACCGCTCCGATTTTGTTCACTGGCGCAATCGCATTTGGCCCAACTCCCAAAAACGCTTTCGACCCCACCTGCACACTTTCCTACGGCAGTTATGACATTGCCGTCGGCGACAGGCTGGCATCTCTCGTTCCGCACAATCAATATGGTATGGTCGCGACATTGATTACGCTTGTTTTTTGTTTAAACATCGCTGCGATAATAATGCGGGCAAAAATTTCAAGAAAGCTAAAAGGGCATTAAATTTATGTTCGACAAAAAAGCCATAATCAAAGCCGATAATTTTTGCTTTTACTACGGAACAAAAATCGGCGTGGAAAATATATCAATGGAGATTTATCCCAAAAGCGTTACCGCCATAATCGGCCCAAGCGGTTGTGGAAAAAGCACCTTCCTGCGGAGCATAAACAGAATTAACGACCTGATTGGCAATACCACAAACAGCGGCGTATTGCTGGTGAAAGACCATAACGTATATGACAAAAACACCAATCTGGCAAACCTCCGTCAGCAGGTCGGTATGGTTTTTCAAAAGGCAAATCCATTTCCCAAAAGCATTTTCGATAACGTCGCTTACGGCCCCCGTTTGCAGGGCATAAAAAAACGCTCTGATTTGCAACGCATCGTCGAAGAAAAACTAAAAGCCGCCGCTCTCTGGAATGAAGTTAAAGATGATTTAACTAAATCCGCTCTCGCCCTGTCCGGCGGTCAGCAGCAGAGGCTCTGCATCGCCCGCGCTCTTGCGACCAATCCCGATATTTTGCTGATGGATGAACCCTGCTCGGCTCTCGACCCTATCGCCACGGGAAAAATAGAAGACCTAATAGACAAACTTCAAACCGACTACACAATAGTCATTGTAACACACAATATGCAGCAGGCGGCAAGAGTGAGCAAAAGAGCCGCGTTCTT
>MHXU01000054.1 GCA_001824555.1 Planctomycetes bacterium GWC2_45_44 | reverse complement strand
CTTCTTCCAGAAATCTCGTGCCGACATAATTTACCATCGCGGCGTTTTTAATAGCGGTCGCCTGGCAATCCACGCATTTTACACCGCCCACATTCGAGCAGTATATATCGTCCCAGAACTCGCCCAGATTTACGCCATAATACATATCTACGGGTATGTGGCCTGTGTGGGTGTTATGAACGGTATGAAGCAGCGGAATCTGCCTCATCTTCGCGTAGGCTGGTATAATTCCGCCCGCCATCCAGTCGTGAGTATGAATAATGCCTCTGCCGGCGTGTTTGGAAATGATTTCTTTAATCATCGTGTTGCGTATTTGCTTTTGAAACTCGGCGGCCGTTACCAGCGGATTGCCGTCGTAAGCGTTGAGATGATTCTCAAACAGCGCTGAATCCACTACCTTGATATTTTCGCGAGGCAGACGATAGGTGCTATCGACATATTCCTGTTTGGTCATATTCGCCCGCTCCATAAACTTTCGTTTAAGATTAAGCGTAATGACGTAAGTCAAAATCTCGTTCTCGGCGAATCCTCTGCACAGAGCCGCGACGACCTCGCCCATTCCGCCGCTCTTGCCCGAAACATATTTGGCGAACTCTCCCATTCCCTCGGTCGGCAGCCTGTCGGTCTCCGGACTTATTATGATAATCGGCGTTCGCTCGGATTTTTTGAGGATATAAAAATTTTCTATCGATTTTTCCAAATCCCATATTTTATCCGTAATAATTCTGACAGCTTCGCCGACAGAGCCATACGGGCTGAAATACGAATGGACTTCCTGGTCAGAGCCTGCGCTCTCGTGAATAAAATAAAGCTGGTCAGATGTCGTTAAATGCCGCCATCTTGTAAGCAGCGTTCCGCCGCTCTTTCTGACTTTCTTTTCTAATTTTTTTATTCGTTCAAAAAGTTCCTGCTGGGTTTTATTTCCCAGCCAGCCATAGGTATCCCTCTTTGCGTCAGCCCACGACGAAGTTGACAATCCGTTGATATTGACGGCAGGGCAGTCGGCATCCTTAAATAATTCGGCGGCCTCGGTCGGGTTGCATATTTTCAGATTGTCGTACTCGGCAATCGCCTGGGGCAATCCCTTCCAGAATTCAAATATGCCCTTGTCCTCCCATATATGTTCACCGAGATGTTCATAATCGAATCCGAGCAGAGCCATTTCGCCGGTAATCTGCGACAAATGATGTGCGTACTGCCGAGGCGACACGGGCGTATGCGGAAATCGATACGCTATGTCATCGCTCAACTCGCGATTTCGCGGAAGAACAATCAGCCTGCTGCCCGGCAGTCTGAACACCGCGTTGGGCGACACTGACCTGCCATTCTGCGTTTTGTACATATCATCGCGTTTTTCGCAGAGCATCGCCTTGAAGCCCATATCCGCGACGACCTCGGCGATTTCGTTGTTATACATCAGCTCGGTATTTCTGAAGCATACCGGACTAACGCCGAAAAGTTCTTCCATTTCGGTTCTGTGCTGGGAGACCTGATTTCTGAACTCGCGTTTTTCAGGGTCGTCATAAAGCCCGACAATCGAGTGGTAGTAAGTCTCCTCCAGAAATTCAACCTGATTATTCGCTCTGCCGGCATCGAGAAGCTGCTGCAAAAGCGTTATAACCTCCGGCTTATACAGCTTGGCCTGTTCCAAAAACGTGCCGGACATACTCATCGTGATTTTAAATTGGGGATTGTTTGCGACCAATTCCACGAACATTTTAGTCGCTGGTATGTAATTCTTGTTCGCAACCTTCTCAAAAATTTCTCTGTTATTATCATCCCAAAGAAATTTTGACCTGTCAGGGTGAAGCCTGAAGGGCTGGTGAAGCTGAAAATAAAATGTTACCAATGCCATATTTTTTTAGTTCGTCCGTGAATCTAAAATTTACAGTTTAATACCAGTGGGCATATTTAATTGCGCGTTAAACAATTCGTAAGTATTTACGCCGGCTCCGCTTGCCCGCGTACAACGGGCGCGATTATTTAAGGCCGTTGGTATAAGAACGGCGTATTATCGCCCCCATTGCCCAAAAAATCAAAACAAAAAAAGTCGATTATCGGCCATCAAGCCGCTCGTTTGTTCGTGCGATTATCCACAAGGCGAGTTCAGTCGCGTCTAACTTCACATTTTGCCGCTTGAGATACTCTTTAAAGAACCGCATTCTGTCGGCGCTGCTGATGCCGGTTCGAAGCATATTTATCTGAACAAGATTTTTCAGCCGAAGTTTGTCCGGCAGTTTCGCGAATTTTTTTGTTCGCTCGTTATCGAGAAAATAAAAATCGAATTTGCCGTCCGCTGATTTTACAAGAACATTGCCAAGCCGCAAATCGCCGTGGCAGATGCCGCAGGCGTGCATTTTGCCGACGGTTTGAGCGAATTGCTCAATAACCGAGCGTCTTTGCGTAGTTTTGGATTCGAGAATTTTGTATAGCGGGACGGAATTTTTAATTTCAGCGGTTATAATGAAATCCGCCGATAAGCCTTTTTTTCCGGCTGCCGCGATAGGCGGGGTTAAAAAGCCATTCCTTTGGAGCATTAAACCGGCCTTGAAAGCCCTTTTCGCCCGGCCGCAGCCGATACCGCTCATTAAAACATCAGACCATTTGCGGGCAAGATACTTTTTGAGAATAAGACTGTGAACTTTGCTTTTGAAAAGCAGATTGAATTTGAAAACATCAGCGAATTTTGACGATGTCAGTTTTATGAAAGGCTCTCCGCGTGAAGCGTCAGCGATTATGCCGCTGCCGTCGCCGACAAAATCACCCCCTGCAGGAAAGTCATCCGACAGTTTTAAATTGACTCCTGCGATATTTATTTTTTTAAAGCTCATCTGCGATTACAAACCAACAATTATAATTCCAAGTTCATTCGCAAGGGCGATAGTCTGCGGCTTGTCGATAATAATGGTTTTGCCCGCCTCGACGACAAGGCATTTGCCTTTGTTTTCGCTAATCGAGCGAATCGTATCGATTCCGACGCAGGGGACATCGAACCGCATATCGTGGTCTGTTTTGCAGACTTTTAAAAGCGTCCAGCCTCCTTTTTTGCAGAATTGTCCGCAACGCTCAATCATTCTTCCCGTGCCTTCGACCGCTTCGACCGCGATTACGGTTTTTTCTCTGACTGCGATTGCCTGGCCTATGCCGGTCACGGCGATGCTTTTGGCTAAAGGCCAGCCGTAGTCAATATCCTGCTGAATTTCGCCGGTGGGCTGATTTTTCGTCATCACACCCTGAATGGCCAGATGCTCTTTACAAAATTTTGTTGAGTCCTGCAAAATAACACCTCCGCTTGCCAGCTCATCCGCAATTGCCTGCAGAATCGTCTGGTCGGTTTTGTTTTTCTTTTTCAGTCGCCAGTAATAAATCCGAATTGCCCGCCAGTCCGGCAAATACTTCAAAATTCGCCAGGGCGTGAAAAGTTTTTCCTTGTGAACCTTGCCGACCATTATGGCGTTTGTCGCGTTATATTTTTTTAATTCCTTGAGCCACACTCCGAGCCTTGCCAGCGGCACAGTCGAGTACGAATCCACAAGCGTTTTTAGTTCCGGTTCGGGATTGTCGCCCAATCCTGCACAGGCGATTTTAAAACCGGCAGCTCTTACGCCTTGCGCGATGATGAGCGGCAGCCTGCCGCCGCCCGCTATAAGGCCGATTATATTATCATTATTTTTAGCCACAGAGGACACAGGGTTCACAGAGAAATTTTTTATATCAAACTATTTTAATCACAGATTACGCAGATTACACGGATTTTACTGAAAGCTGATAACTGACAGCCATTATTTTTTAATTTGTTTTTCTATTCGGCGGATTGCCTTTTTCATTTCCGGCAAATCTTCAAACATACTGTATGCACGTTTGGCATTTAGAGCGCTGATGGCCGGCGTGCCTGCGATAGCTGCGCCGTCAGGCACATCGTTGATTACGCCCGCCTGGGCGGCGATTCTGACCATATTGCCGATTTTTATGTGGCCGACGATACCGACCTGCGCGGCGATTACGCAATGATGACCGATGGTAGTCGAGCCGGCAACTCCGACCTGTCCGACGAGAAGACAATGTGCGCCTATCTTTGCGCCATGGCCGATATTGATGATGTCGCCGAATTTGCAGCCCTGACCAATAATTGTATCTTCAATCGCGCCGCGCTGAATACAGCAGTTTGCGCCGATTTCGACATCGTCTTCGATAACAACCACGCCGACCTGCGGGATTTTATAATGTTTGCCATTGTGGGTTGCGTAGCCGTAGCCGTCTTTGCCGATTGTGGCGTTGGCGTTTATGATTACGTTGTTTCCCAATCGGCAGCCGTCGTATATCACGGCGTTTGGGTACAGGATGCAGTTGTCGCCGATTTTGACGCTGTCGCCGACAAACACGCCCGGATAAATTACCACGTTGTCGCCGATTACGGCATCGTCGCAGATTGTCGCGCAGTCGTTAATGATGCACGCCTTGCCGATTTTGGCGGTTTTGGCGATGTTTGCCTTGGGAGAAATGCCAATGTTCTTATGCTGTCTGTAGCCGTGAAGAAGAACTACTATTTGTGAAAACGCGTAGTAGGGGTCTTCGCAAATCAGCAGCGGAACGGGAGCGTCGGTGTCTTTGCCGATGATTACCGCGCCTGCCTTTGTTGTTTGCAGAGCGTTTGTATATTTGGGATTGGAAAGGAAGCTGATTTCCGTACCGGTCGCGTTGTCAAGCGTAGCGACAGAGCTGATTTCAATATCAGCGTTTCCTTTTATCCTTCCGCCAACGTGTTGTGCAAGTTGAGCTAATGTCTTTTTCATATTGTCCAAATTATAGTTATTACCGTTTATTCGTCAAGAAGTTAAGAATTTTAGAGCTGCTTGTGCTATTTCGTTCGCTTTCTGCGGGCAGGGCGATGTGAAATCGCCGCTGTTCATTTGAAACACCGAAACGCTCGGCCCGACAGGGTGGTAATGCACCGGATTTGTCGCAGACCAGCAGGCTATCGTCGGGATTCCCGCCGCAGCGGCTAAGTGCGTAACGCCGCTGTCGTTGCCGATGAAGCAATTCGCACAGCTTACCGCCTGAAAAGTTTCGGTTAGTGACATATCGACTAACAGCGGAGCGATTGCGCCAAGAGCGTCTAATGTTTTGGTCTTGAATGTTTCCATTTCCACTGGCCCAAGTGTAAAAGCGACGCTGATATTTTTTTCTCGCAGAGCCTCGGCGAGCATAAAAAAATTATCAATATGCCAGTTTTTTGCCGCTGACCCGCTGCCGGGGTGAATGAGCGCGACTTTCTGTTTTGTGTCCACGCCAGCCGAACTTAAAATTTTCTGCCCATTGGCTAAATCGGTTTTGCATGGCGTAATGTAAGTTTTTTTCAAATCAATCTCGCCGCTCTTAACATCCGAAGTCTGCGAAGAAAGAAACATATCGAGATGAAATTTTGTTATATGCCCAGCGTAATTATCGCCTGGTTTTAATTGCAGCGTTGTTACTTCGACCGGATTGCTGCAGTTGGCGGTGAAAATCAGATTGTTTTCAAAATCGCTTCCTGTCTGGCCGAGGAATGTTATTATTTGCTCAAAGCCGGAAAAAACGCCTATAAGCGAGTCGCCGTCAGCCAGTTCAAATTCCCGATGATTGACGAAAAGCCTGTGCAAATCGATGCTGTCTAAATTGCGGATGCCGTCGATGCAGGTTCTGCCGGGGAAATATTCGATATACGAACTTCTTCCGAACATCAGAACCGTTCCGATGCCGAAATGCGTTTTGAGCGATTCGGCTAAAGGCAGCGTAAGAACGCAGTCGCCGATTGCGCCTGGCTGAATGATAACCGCTCTGCGGCTGTTTCGCATAGCGTCGTCTTCGGTTTTAGAAAGTATGTTAAGTATGTCGTCCATAGGAAAATAAAATATCAAAAATTAAAAATAAAAATTGAGGATTCGCCTGCGGCGACGCTATTTTAATTCTTAATTCTTCATTCTTCAATCTACAATCTTCAATTCTTATGCGCTTCTTTAATCCAGCCGGCGCCGGCAACTTTCAGGCCGGTTTCGGTTTTAAGATAGAACACCGCCGCTTGTCCGGGCGTTATCGCGCGAATCGGCGAATCAAAAATAATTTTCACGCAATCATTTTCCGCTTCGACTCGTCCGGGCGTATGTTTTTGATTATAACGGATTTTCACCATCGCTTCAAATGGTTCTTTGGGCTTGTCAATCAGCCAGTTGACATTTTCAGCGATAAGTGCATTATGCTCAAGCTCGGCGTTTGTTCCCAGAATTACGGAGTTTTTTTCGGCATCAAGACCGACGACATAATAAGGCACGCCCATCGCCACTCGTGCGCCGCGTCTCTGGCCGATTGTAAAACGGTGGATGCCATTATGTGTGCCTAAAATTTTCCCGCCGGTGTCAACGATATTTCCCTGCCGGGCGAGTTCGGGACAGAGTTGTTCAAGTTTGCCGACATAATCGTTATCAGGTATAAAACAAATTTCCTGCGAATCGGGCTTATCGCTCACGTCAAGCCCCAGTTCTTTTGCCATTTTCCGCGTCTGGCTTTTTTCAAGTTTGCCGAGCGGCAGAATAATTTTCGCCAGAACATTCCTGTCAATCATCGAAAGGGCATAAGACTGGTCTTTGGCTAAATTCTCGGCGGCGTAAAGATAGGAATTGTCATTTTCTTTGATTATTTGCGCGTAGTGGCCGGTCGCGATAAAATCCGCCCCTTTTGATTTTGCGTACTCGAATAATTTGCCGAATTTTATATGCCTGTTGCAGAACACGCACGGATTTGGCGTTCGGGCTTTGTGGTATTCATAGCAAAAATACCCGATTACGCTCTTAAAATCCTCGCTCAAATCGAGTACTTCAAAAGGAATGCCGAGATGTTTGGCGACGTTTCGCGCATCGTCGCTTTTTTCAGCGGACTGTTCGTACAGCCGCATATAAACGGCCGAGCAGTCAAAGCCCGCCTGTAAAAGAGAAGCGGCGGCAGTCGCGCTGTCAACACCGCCGCTTAACGCTACGAATACTTTAGCTGAACTCAAAAGTTATTCTTTCTTCTTAAACAATCCCTTGAGTCCTTCTGTTACTTTTTCGACTTCCTTGTCCGTGCCTGTAGATTTTAATAGCTCCTCGCCTGTTTTGCCGATGCTTCCGAGCGAGTCGCTGATTGAACCGACCATATTGTCAGGTATTATGCCTGCGCCTTTGGCGGCGATAGCAGCGGAAATTTCCTTGAAAATTTTGCTCACAGTTTCGCCCAGCGTTGTTTCTTTACCGCCTATATCCGAAAAATGCAGTTTGTCGATGTTAAGTTTTACGCTGTCGGCTTTGCCTGGTATTGGCAGAAGTTTTGCTGTTACGCCGATATTGGCGATGTCGAGCGATGATATATGAACGTTTTTGCCTTTTTTCTCTGTCGGCGCAGGGGCTGGTTCTGAATCGCCCTTTGTATTTTTGAGAACCTCACTCATATTGCTGTTAAGACCTTTTTGCTCAAGTACAACCGCGATGTCGTTTATGTCAATCTGATTTACTTCCACGACATCGGAAAACAAAGAACCCGTGTCCGCCTTTGCGCTTATAGAGGCTACTTCCAGCAAATGTTCATACTGATAACCGGCCGGATTTTTGACTTTCAAACCATTGATTGCTATACTGCCGCTGAAAATGTTCAGATGAACCTTCTCAACGGAAACGCCTACGCCGAGCTGTTTTGTTCCTGCCTTTTCGATGGCGACCTTGAGAATCCCATCAATAAAAAACAGCGCCGCCACAGCCGCGACAATAAGGAGGACAACAATTGTAATCAATACGCCCGCCACTTTACTTTTCTTTTTTGCCATTTTTAATCTCCATATTAAACCCTATTTTACCGTGTCCACGTCCGTTAATCTTTGCAATTCCTTAATCAAATCGTCTGAAACATCAAACCCTAATTGTTTTGCCGTTTGGGCATGCTGCAGAGCCTGCTCGTATTTTTTCAGCATATACAGTGTAATCGCCAGATTATTATGCGCCGCAGGATAGTCCGGCGAAAATTCAAGAGCCTTTAAATAATAACTTTCCGCCTGCTGATACTGTTTTTGTGACGAGTACGCAACGGCCATATTATAATAAGCGTCCGCTGACGGCGATAATTCCACGACATATTTATAAGCCGCCGCTGCCTGCTCATATTGTTTTTGCGACATATAAATCTGCGCCAGATTTTGCCACGCCGCGGCCATTTGCGAGTCAGCCTTAACGGCTTTTTGATAAGAGGCCGTTTCTTCTTCTACCCAGCCAAGTTTGTTATACGCAAGCGCAAGCCCGAAATAAGCCTTTGCGTTGCTCGGCTCATAAAAAACCGTCGCCCGAAACTGCTCAATCGCGTCGTAATACATCTGGCTCTGAAAATACGCGTACCCAAGCCCGTAAGCTGCGTCGGGCGAATCGCTTTTCAACGCCAGTGCAAGCCGATAATTGACTATCGCTTCGCCGTAATTCTGCCTTTCCTGATAAATGTTCCCAAGCGTTACATAAATATCCGCATCGCGGGGATTAATGTCGGTTGCTTTTTTGAGAATTTCAACGGCCTTGTCGCTTTGTCCCTGCGAATTATACGCCCCGGCAAGTCCCTTGTAAATCTCAATAAAATTCGGGTCATACCTCAACGCTATCTTATATTGCTCAATGGCCTTGTCCTGCTGATTCTGTTTCGCGTAAGCGTTCGCCAGATTGTGATGAGTCTTGGCATCAGCGGGATTTATTTCAATCGCGGCTACATACTGCTGCACAGCCATATCCGCCATATTCTTTTTTAGAAAGATATTGCCAAGATTCGTCCTTGCCTCGGCTAAAAGCGGAGCGATGTCAACCGCTTTCTGCTGATAATAATAGGCGTTGTCGATGTTGCCGTCGTCGAAATAAACGTTGGCAAGATTGTTGAAAAAGCATCCGATAGTTTCTCGCCTGCTCAAATTTCGCAGATAAAGATTTCGCCTGCCGTCCTGCGGAACTTTAAATTCCTTTATATAGTGTTTATCCGGCGCATTTGCGCCTTTCTGCGTGGTTTCAATATTGAACGACTTGCTGCCGTCGCTGTATCTTACAAAAAAATGCCCCGGCACAACAACGCCGTTGACCGGCAGATTAAGCCTCTCCGCCACCGCCAGAT
>MHXU01000053.1 GCA_001824555.1 Planctomycetes bacterium GWC2_45_44 | reverse complement strand
GCATCATCGCCCCAGTTATAGCTGCCATTACCAGCGACCACTGCAACTGCCGGCAGCAGAAGTCTTCCATGATTAACAGCATACCATCCGTTTGTGGTTGTATTTATAGTACTATAAGTCTCAACATGGTTAAACTGTGAGAGATTCAGGTCGCGGTCAGTACCATAACCATCGGCCTTGACAACGCCATCATTCCAGAGTCTTGCAGCAGTTGAACCAGCGCCGCCCAAATCAAAAGTACCCCAACCACGCAGCATGGAATTGCGGCTATCAATCGCAAGACTTGCATCTTGGCTCATCTGAATAGTTCCTGTGCCGGCAGCATCGCCAAGGTTGAATTCGGATTGAACCGAACCTGCCCCTGAACCAATCGCACCGATATAGAAATTTCCGCCATACTGAACACCATTGAGCGTGCCACCTGTCATGTTATAAATGCCAGTGCTGCCGGTCTTGCCGACTGCGAAAGCGTTCGTTGTTAAAGTACCGCCGGTCTGATTCATTGTTACGTTACCACCACCAGCGTCGCCAACTACGAAGCCGTCGCTCCTGGCTGTCATCTGGCCACCATTCAGATTGATTGTAGTGTCACCACCGATACGCACGCCATTGCTCGAAAATGTACCGGCATTCTGGGTGACGGCAGCGTTTCCGTTGATACCGATAGTGGACTGGTTGGTTACAGCCAAGTTAGCACCAGTATCTAATTGCATGCTTCCCGCACATCCCCAATATCCGATCCACAAACCTAATGTGGAGGCATCGGTGTTGACAATAGCTGTATTAGCCATCGGATCACTACCCCAGTTCCAGCCGTCCATTACGAAAACATTGTCGCCGTTGGCGGCACTCGGTATATATGCAGGATCAAAGTGTCCCCCGGTGTTATTAAAGTCCATCCACGCAGTCAAATTATTCCAATTTGCGGAAGTACCGCTCGGGTCATCCGAATCACCGGCACTGAAAAACATTGAATTGCCTGCAAAAGACATTGACACTAAACTACAAAGTAACAAAGCTACAACTAAAAATCTTGATTTCTTCATTTTCTTACTCCTGTCAATAAAATAAATTTTCTATTACACTAAACTACGAGACTACTAAACCACAATGCCAAAACTACTTGCTTTCTTCTTTGAACCTCCTTTCTTTCAAGTATTTCTTAAAGGACGATGATACACTATTATACATACTATACTACGTTGAGTCAACTAAAAAAGTTCAAATTCCCGATTTTTTTAAAAAAAAATTCAGACAGTAGCTTTTATATGCCTGATGATAAAAAACGAAGCGTATTTTTCCATTTAACTCGTTTATGCGTAAAGAGATATGTCGTGGTCAAACAGGATGTTTTGATGGAGATTTTAAGGCGTTAAACCTTTATGAACATCTTTTTGCGATACAATATGTAGAGAAATATAATTTCGCAAATCAGTGTGCATAGACCAAGAACTATCGGCGACAAGTCCGTCCCTGCAATTCTCATTACACCACCAAAAATAAAATCAGTCATATATTTAAAATCAATAATGCCGCGAGCGCAAATATATATCGTAAGGGGATTTAAACCAACCAGCATAAGTGGAAAAAATACTTTCTTTATACCCCATACATCGACAACAAGATAAAAAATTGCCAACAACAATAAAGACCAACCCGCAGTATAAAGGACAAATGAACTCGTCCAGAGTTTCTTGATTAGTGGAAAATACATTCCCCAGTACAAGCCAGCACACAGACAGGCAACTCCAGCAATAATGATAACAAAACATTTACGGTAAGCGTTTATCTCCCGGTTTTTGAGCAGATTACCAGCCAGAGCCCCTGCGATCGCAAGCACTGAAGCCGGCAAGGTCATCAAAAGGCCTTCAGGGTCGCCAGAACCCCAAAGCAGCTCGCCGGGAACTATAAGTCTGTCGATGAACGAGGCAAAATTTCCATCAGGCGTAAGGACACCGACTCCGTAGCCGGGAACAGGAACAAGTTTCATCAGAAGAAAGTAAACAGCCAGAATCCCTGCGGCACAAATTGCCTGATATAAAGACCGCAAATTAATTACGATTACAGCCGCCCAAAAATACGCAATGCCTATATGTCCGAGTACGCTTGTATATCTGGCATTTGCAAAATCAAGATTCGTTGTAAGACCGTTGTAAAACCATCCGAGCAATATTAAAACCACCGCTCTCCTGATTACCTTTAAATATAAACTCTGTTTCTGGTGTGAGGTCAGATATCTCTCAAACGAGAACGGCATTGTCACGCCGGAAATAAATATAAAAAGGGGGAAAATCAGATCGTAGAAAGTAAAACCTATCCATTCTGTATGTTCTAAATGCCTGGCTATAGGCTGTAAGCAAGGCCAGCCTAAATAGGAAATCAGGCTGCCTGCCAGAGAGGAGCCGCCCATAATCCAGAACATATCAAATCCCCGAAGGACATCAAGAGAAGCAAGACGGTTATTTACTTCCTGCATACAAATCCTCACATTAAAGTATTACCAATTTTTCACTTCTATCTTCTATCCGCGGCTTTCCGAGTTTTTGCACCGCTTAATTCACCTTTAATCTCTTCCTTTGTGTCCCCCGGCAGCAACTCGTGATAATTTTCAACAACTTTCTTTACCGCGTTTACGTGCTGCTCGATGTATTCGGGTTTATAATGTTTAAACCAGGGGGTCATGAGCACTTCGTTGTTAATCCACTCTGTAACAGGCAGATTTTCAGGTTTAAAAACGGATCTGTCCTGCTCACTCATGTTTGCAACCCGGGTCGGCACTCCATGACCGTAAATATCAGCAGAAGTAAATACAGGATGTATGTGCAGCGGCTTATTGACTCCAGGAAAACACAAACTACCCTCTGCACACAGGGCATCTGTAAATCTTTTTAATGAAAGCCCGCCAAGTTCTCCAGAACGATACTTTGCAGCCGGGATATACCAGCCGCCTTTTGTGGTTCCGCTATTCGGCTCAGGCCTGATTGGATACAGCGCGGGCACATCTTTAAGAAGATCGCAGTAATAATTCATCGCCTTATCTATTTCAGCAATTTGCCTGTCATACAGTTTCAGTTGCACAAGCCCGAATGCCGAACTCGCCTGATGCATGCGATATTTGTAACCGCCATGCGGCAGACCGGAAAATTCCTGTAATTCTTTCGACTGTATATCATTATGTCTTTCATAATGGCCGAAAAGAATAGCTCTTTCATATACCTTCTGGTCGTTAGTGAACATCATACCGGCTTCACCTATCGCAAAAGATTTTCCGCTCATGAGCGAAGCTGATGATGCCAGTCCAAAGGTGCCAACCTCCCTGCCCTTGTACTTTGCGCCGTGAGCATGTGAAATATCCTCGAAAACCATAATGCCGTGTCTGTCAGCAATAGCCATTATCCGGTCCATATCCGCCGGAGTTGCCAAATAGTGTACGACAATGATAGCTTTGGTTTTTTTTGTTATTCTGCGCTCAATGTCTTCGGGGTCAATACAAAGGGTATCAGAACAGACATCAGCAAATCTAACCGTTGCTCCCAGGCTGAAAACCTGCAGGCACGATGCCCAATATGTCAAACTTGGCGAAATAACTTCGTCCCCGATTCCTATACCCATGCCATACAAGGCGGTTTGGATCGCAGAGGTGCCATTATTAAATCCAATCGCATATTTTACGCCGAGTCTCTTTGCATATTCCTGTTCAAACTTTTTCGTAATATCGGTACCTGACATTGTACGATTACGAATTACGTCAAGAACAGCCTCTTCATGTTCCTTAGTTACAATCGGCCACGTAAACATGTCCTCTTCCGGCAACTGAACTGCTTTTTCACCACCGAACAGAGCTAATTTACATTTTCGCGCATCAGGAACCATAAAAATACCTTCCGAAAATAATATACAAAAATTTGCATTTACGGTTAAACCGGCATAGCTTTCTCTTTTGGCAGTTATGCTTTGGCTACAGCTTTTTCTCCAGAATCGGTTTTGGCCTTTAAATCCTCTTCTGTAACTCTGCCATCATCCTCCTCATTGATAACTGCGCCACGCAATGCTTTAAACATATACTTCATATCCTTTATTCCGCCGATGCTGAACCAGATTGTTGTGATGGTTCCGAGAACAACAGTTAAAATCACGAAAAACCACCAGAATTTGGCCCACCATTCATCCGTGGTGCCTATGATCAAATGGTACATTGTAACCGCAACAAAAAATATGAACCAGCCGAGTGTCCACAGTGTCAGACCGGCATGAAGCAGTCTGTCTATTCCGGTAAACTCCTTGCTAGGCAGGATACTCCGCCAGCCTGTAACCGGCACAGTTTCCCCTTCGATATGCTCACCCTTTATAGCATAGGGACCGCGGTGCAGCATGCGTTCCATATTAAATGCAGGTCTTTTCAATACCAGCCAACCCCACAGTGAAACGCCGATATAGGCAAGGATAGCAAGTAAGACAGCATAAAAACTGATCTGCATACCGTCATAGGGAAATTTCTCCAAATTGGAATTTATAAAATGACTTGTCGGGAACCATTTGTGAAGCGCCGGAACCATGCTGGGCCAGGCAGTTTGAATCACCAAGCCAAAAAATGATAACCCGCCGCCAATTATCATAGCACACCACGCTGCAGCAGCCGAGCCCCGTTTCCAGTAGAGGCCGCCGAGTAAAACTGAGCCTGCCCCGCCGGTATAAATTGAGCCGGTCAAAGTCAAATACATAAAGATATGGTCGCTTTCTCTAAAAAACAGGCTGAATAAGAATATGAATACCGCAACCAGCAGAATAGAGAGTCTTAGTAACAAAATGTGCTGTTTGGTATCGATCGCTTTCTTACGAAACGGCAATATGATATCCTGAACAAAAATCGATCCCCATGAGTGCAAATATGTCTGGTCGGTGCCTATTGCGGCAGCAAGCATCACCGCGGCAAATAACCCGATAATTCCAACAGGCAACATCTGCACCAGGGCAAGCGGCACCATAACTTGATCTCGTACCTCACCTGCGGGCAGACCGCTGATAGTCTGCTGCACTGTCTGTGCTTTAGCGGCAAAATCAACATGGTGCAGGAATGTAAAAGCGCAGATCGGCAATACCAATATGAGCGTATTTTGAATCAGCCCCCGCCATGTTCCAATAATGCCGGCCATTTTGGCCTCATGCGCATTCTTGGCTGCGCAATTGTAGCCCTGCGCACCCTGCCAGGTTCTGACCGTATATATGTATATAAAAATATTCATCATAAAGAACGAAAGGTTAAAACTGCTTGCATGGGTAGTCTTGAACGGGTTCAACATTGAAGCATCCAGCGGCGCGGTTTTAAGACTCGTTAAAATCTGCGACCAGTCAAAACTGAAATACAACACAACTATAATCACAAGATAAGCAATGTTGCAGAAAAAACCCTGCAACATATCTGTTATCGCAACAACAACCATGCCGCCAAGGAATGTGAACAAAAGCGATATCGACAATTCGATTGTCATTATCAAGGCAAACGTTGATATATTCAGACCGAAAAGATGTACATCCTGCGGCAAACCACAGAAAACTATGAAAAACCTGGCTGTCACAGCCGGAAAAATACCCATATTGATTACGCCGGATAACCATGCCAGAATGCCGCAAAAAATGCGAAATCTTCTGCTGTAGCGAACTTCAAACAGTTGTGCCAGCGTCATAACGCGAGTTTCGCGATACCGATATGCGATCCAGCCGCATAACATCATCAAAAGGCCTACCGGCCAGAGAGCTATCGTCCACCAGTATGCAGTAAAGCCGCTTTCGTAATACATTGTAAACATTGCGATGAATGAAATAGCGCCGACTCCTGTGACACCCTGAGAAATGCAAATCAAATAACGACCGGCACATCGATTAGCGGCGAGAAAATCCGCAACACTCTTGGTATATCGCTTTGTGTATATTGCTACACTGAAAAGTCCCAGCGCAAAAAACGCAACAATACTCCAGTCAATAAAATGCATGTTCATGAAATTACTTTCTACTTACTGTTATAACTCTATTATTCATATCAGCCGGCACAGTCTTTCCGATCAGTGCTCGTTCAGATAATCATGGCCGTCAGTGGTATTGGCTGCAATAGCTGTCGGGGCAACAGGCTTGCCGTGATTCTTGCCCCAGAGATAAAAGCCGTTATAGACTAACGGGCCGCGATCTCTTTCTATGTCGTCAACAAAAGCATCTCTGAAATTGCTCTGCCACCAGTACATTATCGGAAATACTTTAAGATCGTAAGCTTCGATATCTTCCAGATGTGAAAAGTCGGACTTGGCAAGGGGATTCCACGCGTAATATGCGCCATTGAAAAGCAAAGCCAGTCTCCGCTCCAGATCATTCCATAGCCACATGGTAATGTTCACGCCATCTACATTATCACTGTTAACCGCATTCTGACACCAGTATCTTGTCGCACTGTAAGCGCCTCGAAAATGCCCGCCGCTGCTGCCGGCACCCATCATCCATCGCATTTTTTGAGACGAATATTTTACGATTTTCTCTGATATGGCCGGAGCCTGTTGAATCCAATACTCCCATGGCTCGATAATTACGTTATGTTGAATATCTTCAGGAACGGTTCTGCCGCCATGATCTGCCCATATTCTTAAAGTGAGTTCTTTATTATGCTCTTTGCCGATACTCTGAAGTATTTCGTAGTATCGCTTTACCATGTCACATGGCGTAAAATCTGCCGGCAGGTCCGTTCCCGGATACCAGTTGGCCTCATCCAGGCCGAGATGAATCGTAGCTTTCGGCGGCATAACAGCAACAACCTGGCTGATCAGTTCCCGCATAAGAGTAAAAGCTTTTTCCGTGATACGGAAACACGATCCGTTGTACATACCTGGACCGCCATTCAATTCAGGCCTGTGATACACAAGCGAGCCGACATGTCCCCATGATTGAAGTTCCGGTACAATTTCGATATGATACCGATTTGCATAATCTACCAGTTCTGCAAGTTCTTCCAGCGTTATTGAATGAGGATTATCATGACCAAAAGGCAAATTTTTGAACTGCAAACCACAAAGTTCATCGTCATAAAAACCAAGATGAAGCTGATTCATCTTCAAACGAGCAAGTATTCTAACAATACGCTTGAGCGAAGTAATATTATAAACACTCCTGCCCATATCGACCATGAAACATCTTTTGTTGTAGCGAGGATAATCTTTTATGGCGATGACTGGCCACGTTGCATCACTTTTGCACTGGACCAGAATCTGCAAGAGAGTTTGAAAACCATAAAAAAGCCCTTGTGATATTTTGCCTGTTACAATGCAATTATCGGGGCTGATATCAAGCGAATAGCCTTGCTGATGGATACAACTTTGATCAAGCAAAAACTTGATGCAATACGCATCAGGGGTGCTGCGCGGTTTAATACCTGTGATTTGCTGAAAATCTTCGGTACACCA
>MHXU01000052.1 GCA_001824555.1 Planctomycetes bacterium GWC2_45_44 | reverse complement strand
TATAAATCTCGCGCGAGAATGGAATCTTCCTGCTGCCCGCCGATGGGTCTTCAGGATTATTGACAGCGTCAAGTTCTTCGACTTGATTTTCGGGATAATTTTCGATAACGACTTTGAGCGGATTTAAAACAGCCATAACTCTCGGCGAAGTTTTATTCAAATCCTCGCGCAAACAATGCTCTAAAAGCGCGAAGTCAACAGTACTGTTGAATTTATTGACGCTGATTTTCGTACAGAAGTTTCTCAACGCCTCCGGCGAAAAACCACGCCGCCTCATTCCGCAAAGCGTCGGCATACGCGGGTCGTCCCAGCCGCTGACGAGTTTTTCCTGTACGAGTTTGAGCAGTTTTCGTTTGCTCATTACGGTATAATTCAAATTTAATCTGGCAAATTCAATTTGCTGCGGATGATATATGCCGAGATTGTCGATGAACCAATCGTAGAGCGGCCTGTGATTTTCAAATTCCAGCGTGCAGATTGAGTGCGTAATTTTTTCGATAGAATCTTCCAGCCCGTGCGCCCAGTCGTACATCGGATAGATGCACCATTTATCGCCCGTGCGGTGATGAGTCGCGTGAACGATGCGGTACATTACCGGGTCGCGCATATTGAAGTTCGGGTGAGCCATATCAATTTTTGCGCGGAGCGTTTTTGAGCCGTCCGGGAATTCGCCGTTTTTCATTCGCCCGAATAAATCAAGATTTTCTTCAACGCTTCGATTTCTGTATTGGCTGTCCTTGCCGGCCCGTGTGGGCGTTCCGCGGTGCTGGCGCATTTGCTCTGCGTCAAGGTCGCAGACATAAGCAAGGCCTTTTTTAATCAGCACGAGAGCCCAGTCATACATTTGCTGAAAATAATCAGAGCCGAAGAAAAGATTGTCGCCCCAGTCCCAGCCGAGCCATTTTACATCTTCGATAATCGAATCAACGTATTCCTGTTCTTCTTTTTCGGGGTTTGTGTCGTCGAAGCGCAGATGGCATTTCCCGTTGAACTCGGACGCGATGCCGAAATTCAGGCAGATGCTTTTCGCGTGGCCGATGTGGAGATAGCCGTTTGGTTCGGGCGGGAAACGAGTAGCGACTCTGCCTTCCCATTTTCCACTTTTGCAATCATCGGCAACAATCTGCCTGACAAAATCAAGTTTTGGTACATTATCATTTGCATTTACATCTGACATAAAAAATTTTCCATTCTGACTACTGTCTACTGGCTACTGTTTTAAAGTCTTTCATATTTAATAACTGCTCTATAAACGCCGTTGATTCTTGAGCCTTCCATAATGAGCGGCGCGTATTTTTCGTTTCTCGGCTGAAGCCGAACCTTTTGTTCCGTTTCAAAAAACACTCTTTTAAATGTTGTCTCGTGCGGCATAGCAAGTCTGACGAAACAATCGTCGCCGTTTCGGACTTCTGCTGCGGGCGAGAAAATCACAATGTCGCCTTCAAAAAATTTCGCTTCCATCGAATCGCCGATTACGCGAACTGCGAATGCGTGCGGGTCGTCGATGTCCGGGCAGCGGACATAATCATCTGCGAAACCTGCCGGGTATTCGAGGTCGTCGAAATCAACCGGATAGCCCGCCGCGACACGATTGATTACTGGTATCAGCCTGCCGGGTTTTACAGATGTGCCGGCAACGTCGGATTTCAAATCATTCTCGGCAATCAGCTCGTCTATTTTTCCGCCGTCGTTTTTAGTTTTGAGAGTTTGAACTAATTTTCGCCATCTTTGGTTTTCCGCTTCTGATGATTCAAACCGCTGGCGGACATCGGCCGGCATTCTGTCGAGATTGGCAACGTGGCGGAGTGTGCCAGGCTCGAATTGCAGGGCTTCTTCAAGTTTGCGCAGAAGCTGGTCGCCGGGCGGATTTTTGACCTTGCCAGTCTCGATAGTTGACAGATAAGGCTTTGAAAAACCCGTCTTGCTGCTCACTTCATCGAGGGTAATGCCCAATTCGTGCCTGCGTTTACGAATAATCTGGCCTAAAGACATTATTCACTCCATAAAAAAACTGTTCTTTAGTTTGTAAGGCAATTATACAACAAAGCAAATAAGTTGCAAGAATATCTAAAAAAAACGTGCCGCCTGTCATTACAAGGAGGTATTAGGAGTATAAATTTGTTGATTTTGGCTTAAAAACGCTGAGTTTTCACCACTTTTTTTTTAAATCTTGTCTATCAGCGGCAGCTTGAAAATAAAGAAATGATTCCGAGGGAGCCGATTATGGCCAGACCGAATCCTCCACTCAAAAATAAAGACTTAAAACTCAAAACTGATTATTCGTGCGGCAGTCTTGCCAAATCGGCATCTTTGCCGGCGACCATTAAAATATCGCCCTGATAAATTATCGTTTCCGCCAGCGGCACGTTTATTATTTCATCGGCGTTGCCTGATTTTTCGCCCCGCTTTATCGAAACAAGATTTACGCGATATTTCTGCCGCAACTGCAAATCGGCAACCGTCTGCTCATTAAAACTTTCCGGAGCCGCCATACTCGCTATCGAATAGCCCGGAGCAAAATCAAGTTTATCCGTGATTTGCGGCGTAATCAGTTTATACGCCCAGCGTTGAGCGGATTCAATTTCAGGATAAATTACCTCGGTCGCGCCGACCTTTGATAAAACCTGTCCCTGTATGAGAGTTTCCGCACGCGCGTATATCAGCGGCACGCCCATAGTTTTTAAATTTACAACCGTCAGTATTGACGATTCAAAACTTCGCCCGCCCTGACCTATGCCGACAATCGCGACATCAACTTTATCGACCCCCTGCGCCAGCAGAGCGTCTTCGTCCGTTGAATCCAGCCGAACAGCCAGACTCACTTCATCGCGCATTTCTTCGACGATTTCACGGTTCTGGTCTATGGCGATTACCTCCGCCTCGCTCATAGTCAAAGCGGTCGCGAGTTTTCGTCCAAATCGGCCAAGTCCTATTACAGCAAATTTTCTCATATCATTTTCCTGAAATTCCAATAAAGGTTTTTTAATCGCAAATTACGCTGATAAAAAAGGAAGCAAAGAAGTAAGGAAGCAGGGAAATAAGGATTTTTTGTGCCTTTGGCTGATTGTCCTTACTTCTTTATTTCCTTACTTCCTTATTTCTTTTAATCCGCGTAATCTGTGTTTAGCGTTTTCTTCAATTTCCAGCATTTTTATCCGACTATTATCGGTTCTATCGGATAATTGTAGCGTTTAGGCTTGATGTTAAACGTCAGCGTCGCAAGCAGCGTCAAAGCTCCGAGCCTGCCTATAAGCATTGTTATAATTATAATCAGCTTGCCTGCCGTCGTCAAACTCGGCGTAATGCCGCAGCTCAACCCGACCGTGCCGAGAGCTGATGCAGTCTCAAAAAATATCGCCGACGTTGCGAAGTTATTATGCCGTTCAGTGATTGTCAGCAGAAATCCCGATGTAAAAAACATAACCGCAAACAGCAGCAGGACGGTAAAAGCCTTGCCGACGGCTACTAATGGAATGCTGCGTTTGAACATTTCCACGTCGGCTCTTTTGCGTATCGTTGCATAGACCGCCATTACTATTATCGCCAGCGTGACGGTTTTTATGCCTCCTGCTGTTGAGCCTGGAGAGCCGCCGATAAACATCAGAATTATGAGTATCATTTTTGCCGGCTCTGAAAGGGCGTTGATGTCTATGGTATTAAAGCCGGCTGTACGAGCCGACACTGATTGAAAAAACGCGTCGCCGAGATTGATTTTACAGTTGCCGGTATTGTTCTGAATGACCAGCAGAAAAACCGTGCCGAAAATTATCAGCAGTGACGTTACGAATAATACCACCCTTGTCTGTAAATGCATTTTTTGGGGCAGATGCGCTGCCGGCTTTTTCGCAAAAGGAATTATATTTTTTAAAATTCTGACTGCCCTGTCTGAAAATATATCAAAAAGATTGCGAAGAACTCCGAAACCAAGCCCGCCAAAAATAATCAGCGGACAGATAACGCCATACACCCGCCAGTTAAAGCTGTATTCCACCAGATTTTTGCTGAACAGACTGAATCCCGCGTTGCAAAATGCGCTGACCGAATGAAAGAGCGAGCAGAACCATTTGCTTTTGATATAGTCGGGCATTGGAAACGCCGAGTCCCACATATTATAAAGATACGCGGCTCCCAAAAATTCGATTCCGATGGTCGCGATGAAAATAAACGCAATCATATTTGCGATTTTATTTACCGTTTGTGCGCTTAGTAAATCCTGCATCGCGGTTGCCTGCCGAACGCCCAGAGACTGTCCGAAAAGCAGAGCGAAAACCGCGCCGAAAATCACAATGCCCAGGCCGCCGATTTGAATCAGCGACAGAATTATAGTTTGGCCGACGAGCGTAAAATCGATGCCGGTCTCTTTTACCGTAAGTCCGGTTACGCAGGTTGCGCTTGCCGCGGTGAACAGCGCATCGACAAAACTTAGTGGCTTATCGGTATGGCTTTTCGGCAGCATAAGCAGCGCCGCTCCACAGAGTATCAGAAGAATAAAAAGACCCGCAAGAGCCACAGCAGGGCTTTTGCCCGATGCCGCCAGGTTGACAACTGTTCGGCAGATTTTGGCGATTATCTCCACGAGCAGATAAACCCCCATCGCCAGCATAAAATTAGCCGATATCAGCAGTACCACAAATACCAAAACAAAGAGAAGCTCGAACCAGCGGGTTGCCAAATAATCTTTTTTGGAGCGTGAGTTGAAAAAGCGTATGATTTTTTCCGCGATGAAAAATACCGTTGACCAAATCAGTATCGAGGCGGCGATTTTGTCGGGTATTGCGTGTTCGTAAAAGCCCAATTGCGCAAGAGCCGTCCCCGCCACAGCCGCTGTAACGGAGGCATTCAGCAGAATCAGCAGCCTTTCCAAAGGCTTATTTCTATACAGAACTTCCATACCGGCTTGAAATTCTATTCTACATCGACAAAAATTTCCAGATAAATAAAAAGAGCTGCCGATATTCGACAGCCCTTAAAAATTGCGCAAATTAACAGCTATTAGTGTTTTTTTCTGCGAATGAGACTTAAAACGCCAAGGCTAAGCAGGGCGATTGTCGCCGGTTCGGGAATGAGCTTGATATCGTCAACGGCCGCTCCCGCCCAGAAAGTCTGCGAGGCATTGTACCAACTGACAGCCTCCCAGTATATTCCGACCTTTGCGTTTGAAATGTTGACACCGGAAAATTCTGCGCCAAAACCAGTTGTATCGAAGGAAACATCAAAATCGTACCAGCTTCTTCCATCGCTGCCGATAGAAGTTGTATATTTTCCAGCCTCAACGAGACTTGTTCCGTATGGGTGCTCGTGATTGTCAATCAATAATACAGAAGCGCTGTTCGTTCCATCGCTGATTATTAGAAATATTTCCTGTCCATAGCCCCAGGAAGGCGGATTAGTATTGGACACGAAGTCAGTAAGATGAAGCTGAACCGATGTTACGTTCGAGAGGTTCTGGGAGGCCGACCATGCGTAAGCTTGTGTCCATTCATCATCAGGCCAGCCTACGGAATTGCCATAAACGGTAGCCTTGCCCCACAGTGCGCTGCCTCCTGAATAATGATATGAGGTGGTTGGGTCCAATTCATTGATGTAGCTGAAATCGCTGCCGTGGGTTATAAATTGTTTTGTCCAGCCGGCCATTCCGGATTCGAATCCGCCATTGATTAAATCGGCCGATACAAAGGACGTTGCAATGACCACAATTAGACAAACCGTAATTAATTTCTTCATACAGACTCTCCTATAAAAATAATATGATTGTTAACTTTCGTTAATTTGTTAATTATTTTTTTCTGCGAATCAAACTCAATGCGCCGAGGCTTAAAATGCAGATAGTTGCCGGTTCTGGAATCACCGCTGACGACGTAAAAGCGGCGGTGGCGGTAAATCCAGCAATTTGATTCGGTTGACCAGCCAGCTTTTTCTTGTTCACAAAGCTGAAACTAAATTGCTCGTCTAAAAACGTGCCGATGATTTTGGAACTTGCGATTGTTACGTTTTCAGCGACAAATTCATTCTCTGCTCCAAAGCCAAATCGCGAGACAAAACCACTGTCAAAGTTAATTTCCACTAAGGGGGTTGCCGTGACAGGGTCGCCATCCTCGAAAAATTTAATCGTACCATGCCCCGTAGCGCCATCTGAATATATTGTTACATCAGGCATAAAAAACCACACATTGTCAAAAGAGGGACTGCTTGTATTATATGGAATTTCCAGAGTCAAACCATCTCCGGACCACCCGCCCCTGATATACCCGTTAATGGTACTGGTAGCAAAAACAACCGTGAACAATGGATTATTACTGTTTCCTGACGGGTCTTCAAACGTCGCTATCGTCTCGCTTTCGCCGGCTTTAGCGTTGACGGAGATGAACCCGACGGCAAGCAGTATTGCAAAAATAGTCATCAAAGTGTTTTTCATAATCGTCCTCATTAGTAAAATTGTCATTAACTTTTTCATAGTACTTCTCCAGTTTTTTTAATTATTTACACACGAGATTCGCCATTAGGCTCGCAACAACTTCCTGACGCACATAGCCTGCCGGAGCGGGCGAACAAATTTCATTTCTTTCCGGTATGTGCCAGAACAATTTGTTTTTGGGGAATATGTCAAACAGGATACTGTCGGAATTGAGAGCGTTTTTGCCGTCGCTGCCGGTAGTCAGGAATTTCTCCGGTATAGAGCCGGAAGAAATTTCCATAATGACAGGAGTGTCGAGATGCTCGTTGTCGTTATGCTCGCTGCTCGGCGTGCGGATAATAGTGGCCTGTGCGATTCCTATATTAAATATAGAACTCCAGACCGACACAAAGAATAACAGCAGCAATGCGAAAGGACTGATTCGGGAAAATGAAATACGCGCAAAACTTCTTATGATACTCATAACAACACCGCTTCTCAAAATTCCAAAAGATTTTCTTAATTACTTCAACTTACAATAACTTGCTTAATACAATAACTTTTCCAGGGGGATTGCTGTTTGTCCTGAATCCAAATGAAACACAGGCACAGAACCAATCTGGTAAATATCCAGACAGGCAGATGCCAGGTGAATCAAAAAGAATCCATTTTCAAACAGCACAAAACTTAAACAACGCACAAAATCCGTGCAAAAGCTTCGGTGTTTTCTCCGTTTTGGCAGGTAATAACTGAAAAACGCACAAAAACCACTAACCCGGCCTGCGTTTTTCTACCAACTCCCAATCGAGTGTTTTTCCTTGAGTCTTCCGCTCCCACCCCAACTATTGTGAGACATTATACCAAAAACAACTTATTTGTCAACTGAAAAATCCAAAAAAAATCCAAAAAAAATTCCTTTTGACATAACTCTTTATAAAATAAAAAGTTGTCAAAAAAGTTTTTTACACACACAACTTCGCCACACGGCGAATCTTCTGCCAGCTGCATTTTTTGTTTTCTTGAAATTGCACGGTGATTCGCTATACTCCGAACGTTATGGACACAAAAATAAAAGTTACAATGCTGGCGATTACGCCAAATGCGGAAAAACTCATCGAAGAAGCGGGCAGGACGTGCTATTTGAGCTTTGATAAAATCGGGGCTGACTCGGCGAGCGATTTTATCGGCAGACTGCTCAAAATGGGACACGATTCGCCATTGGAACACGCCTGCGCGACGTTTAGAATCGAAAACTGCTCGCGGGCAATGACGCATCAGCTTGTAAGGCACAGGCTTATGAGCGTTTCGCAGCAGTCACAAAGGTACGTTGACGAAAAAGATTTCGCGTTTGTCGTCCCGCCGACCGTGCCGGCTGAAAATGTCGAGGAATTCTCCGGCGATATGGAGGTTATCAGAAAGTTATATTCCAAATGGCGGGATAAGGGGCTGAAACGAGAAGATGCGAGATTTTTTCTGCCGAACGCCTGCACCAGCGAGATTGTCGTAACGGCTAATTTCAGGGAATGGCGGCATATTATAAGCATTCGCACGAGCCAAAAGGCGCAATGGGAAATAAGAATCGCCTGCACGGAGATTCACAGACTGCTGCTCGAACAGGCGCCAAATTGCTTCGGCGATATTGAAATCAATAGCAATGGCCAGTAAGCCGCTGACGCAGTTATTTAACGAGTGGCGGTATTATTTTGTCGGCGGAGTAAATTTCTTTCCGGTAAGCTGCTCATAAGCCTCAACATATTTTGCGCCGGTTTTTTGACAAATATCATCCGGCAGAACAATGCCCTTGCCGCTCTTATCAAAATTTATTTCCTCAAGATAGTTGCGGACAAACTGTTTGTCGTAGCTTTCCTGGTCGCGGCCGGCGGCATATTTATCCGCAGGCCAGAACCGTGATGAATCGGGAGTGAGAACTTCGTCAATCAAAATAATTTTGTCGCCTGTTACGCCCCATTCAAATTTGGTGTCAGCTAAAATAATTCCCTTTGTCAAAGCGTAAGCGGAGGCTTTTTTGAATATCGCGACGCTCTTATCGCGGATGTACTCGGCGTTTTTTTGTCCGATGATTTGAACACACCTGTCAAAATCAATATTCTCATCGTGCTTTCCAAGTTCCTCTTTCGTCGAGGGCGTAAAAATCGGCTCCGGCAGTTTTTCGCATAACTTCAGGCCTGGTGGGAGTTTATGGCCGCAAACGGTTTGCGATTTTTGATATTCCTTCCAGCCGCTGCCTGCCAGATAGCCGCGCACAACACATTCAATAGGCAGGACTTGCGTCTTTTTGACTAACATAGTTCTGCCGGCTAACTGGTCGGGATATCGATCAAAAGGCGCAGGAAAATCGCAAATTTTGTCAGAAATCAGATGGCTTTCGATGTCTTTTGATAAAAAATCGAACCAAAATTTCGAAATTTGCGTCAGAATTACGCCTTTATATGGAATTCCGTTGGTCATAATGACATCAAATGCGCTGATTCTGTCGGAAGCGGCGATGAGGAGTTTGTCGCCGAGGTCGTAAATGTCGCGCACTTTTCCGTGTTTCGGATTTGTGTTCGGGATGTTAGTTTGCAGAACTGTTCTTGCCATTTTTTCCCTTTCAAAATTCAGCGGTATGGTAGAAAGCAGCAGGCAGATTGTCAAGATTCATTTGGTTTACAGCAGTCGATTATTTTTGAAGCGAGGAAAACGAGTACGACCAGCAGGCCATAAGCAGCAAAGAAAAATAACTTGTCCAGCCCACCCGATATTCCAACCACGAGCGGGATTATGATTGCCGCCGGTATCGCAATACTGCGGGTTAAATTCAAATGAGGGAGTTTTAATTGCCGCCAATGATGTCTGTCTATTTGTATCGCAAGCCAGCCGGCAAAAATTCCTATCCCTGCGCCGGCAAAAATATCCGATGGATAATGCGCCATTTGGGTTACTCTCATTACGCCGACGGCTACAGATGCGGTCAAAAACAAAGTCGTCCATCGCCAGGATACGAAGAACGCCGCTACTGTCGCTACGGTGAATATGGAAGCGGTGTCACCAGAAGGAAACGATGATTTGTATATACGATGTTGTTTGTCCGCTGTCTGGGCGGCGTTGACGACATCTCGCGGACGGGGTCTGTGTATGCTGTGTTTCAGAGCGGTTACGATTAGCAAAACCATAATTAACGCGAGTAATGAGATAAGCACCGGCTGCTGTTTTTTAGCTGCTATGAACCAGACGAGCAGCAGCCATATCGGCAGCCAGACTTTTCCCAGACAAACAATCATTTGCGTCAGGAGATTATTGCCCCAGTTCTCCGGCAGATTAGATGCTAAGGTGAAAACACGCTGGTCCAAACAAAAATACGACCAAACGCTGAATAGTCCACAAACGGCGAACAGGAGCAGAAAGAATACATCTGTGCCGGAGAGGTTTAACTTTGATATTAATTTTTTATGGAACATAGTTTTTTATTTTAACAAATTTTTAAAATGTTTTTATATGAGATTGCTTCGCTGCGCTCGCAATGACAAATCTCGTCATAATAATGACGAGGCTAACCAGAGGTATAGGTGCAGAAGGTTCTGTCGCTTTCCCAGATTGTTATGCTGTCCAGTGCGCAATCGGGAAATTTGCCTTTGAGGCAGTTGAACGCAAATTCGGAAATGTTTTCTACGGTGGGGTTGACTTTCGCAAAGTGCGGGATGTCGGTATTTAGATTTTTGTGGTCAACGATTTGTATAAAATGCTCATTTACCGTTTTTTCAAAGGCGCCGGCGTTAAAAGGTTTGTCGTTTCCAGATTTTTTGACGGTTACTTCGATGATGTAGTTGTGGCCGTGGCCTGTGCGGTTTGCGCATTTGCCGAAGACGGCATCGTTTTCGGCATCGGTGAATTTTTTGTTCCAGAGAGTATGGCTTGCGGCGAATTCAAATTTTTCAGAAAAGCAGAGCATATTTCCGTTCCTTTCCCTTATGGCGAGTTTTCTTGCGGGCATCAGTTCGACGGCGAGATTGCTTATTTTTGCCGGCGGAAATTTATTTTCGAGCGATTGCCAGACTTCGCTCAACAGACCGGCGATATGTTCAAAGGTTATTTCCTGTTTAGCCGCGAATTTTTGTTTTATAAAAATATCGAAAATTTTCACAGCGTTATCTCTGACGACTCTGTCAATATCAACGACATTTACAACAAAACCCGTGTCGGGATTTACGCTGCTTTCGAGTTCGACCCAGAGCGCAAGATATAATCCGAGCGCGTTTGTCGTCGGCTTTGCGCAGTATGAATTTGCGCCGCATTCGGAAATGCCGAACGGGTCAACTGCAAATCTTATTTGTCTGGCGAGTTTATGCATTGTGAATAAGACTCATAACTTCTGCTCTGCTGCGCGGGTCTTTTTTGAAGATTCCGCGAAGCGCGCTTGTTACCATAACCGAGCCGGGTTTTTTGATTCCGCGAATCGTCATACAACTGTGCGATGCTTCAAGGACAACGGCAACGCCCTGCGGTTTGAGAGTGTCTATGAGAAAGTCGGCGATTTGCGAAGTAAGACGTTCCTGCACCTGAAGTCGTTTGGCGAAGGAATCGACGATTCGGGCAAGTTTGCTTACGCCGATTACGAAATCGCCGGGCAGATACGCGATATGAGCTTTGCCGATGAATGGCATAAGATGATGTTCGCAAATGCTGGAGAACGGAATATCGCGGAGCAGGACGACCTCGTCGCATTTTTCTCTGAAAACGCTTTTAACGAAGTTTTTGGGGTTTTCGTTTGGGCCGGATAGCAGCTCGGCGTACATATTCGCCACGCGTTTTGGCGTGAGTTTTAAACCTTCTCTGTTTGGGTTTTCGCCGAGTGCGAGGAGGATTTCTTTTACCGCTTTTTCGATTTTTATCTGATTTATTTTTTTTGCCATTTTGCCACCTTGTTATTTGATATTTCTCAAAAATTCTGTGAGCAGTCTAACGCCGAAGCCGATTGAGCCTGGCTGGACGTATTTTTTCATCGGGTCGGAAGTATCTGAAACCGGTGCGATGTCAAGATGCGCCCAGGCCATTCCTTTCGCGAATTCGCCGATAAAAGCAGCGCCGGTGCAGGAGCCGCCCCATCGTGAGGCGATATTTTTCAGGTCGGAAATCGTGCCTTTCATTTCATCTATATAAACCTGCTCGTAAGGCAGAGGCCAAACGGGTTCGCTGGTTTCTTTCGCGGCGGATTTGATTTTTTCGGCGAGTTTGTCGTCGTTGCTAAAAAGGCCGGCCTTGTGTTTGCCCAGCGCGACGACGCAGGCGCCGGTGAGCGTGGCAAGGTCGATGGCTGTTTTACATTTTAGAACTTTTGCCTGTTCAAGACCATCTGAAAGCACGAGTCTGCCTTCGGCATCGGTGTTTAAGACTTCGACGGTTTTGCCGCTATAAGTGGTTAAAATGTCGCCGGGCAGATAGCTTCCGCCGTCAGGTCTGTTCTCGGCGGCGCAGATTATTCCATAGACCGCGACCGGCAGTTTCAATTTCGCGATAGTCTGCATTGTCATCAGAACAGCCGCTCCGCCCGTCATATCGTATTTCATTTCGTGCATATCGGCGGCGGGCTTGAGGCTTATTCCGCCTGTGTCGAAAGTAATGGCTTTTCCGACGAGGGCTATTGGCTCTTTGTTTTTCGCGTTGCGCGGCGAGTATTTAATGATTATCATTCGTGGTTTATGAACCGAACCCTGACCAACGCCGAGGATTCCGCCCATTTTTTTGGCGGCTAATTTTTTGTCGTCAAAGATTGTGCAGCTCAAACCTTTTGTCGCGGCGGAGATTTTTTTCGCGATGGCGGCAAGCTCGGCAGGATATAATACGCTGCCGGGACGATTACAGAGCGTTCTTGCGAAGTTTTGTGCCTGGCCAATGATTTGTCCGGCAAAAACGCCTTTGCTGATTTTGTTCACGACCGATTGATTGTCTTTGATGATTACCGCTGAAAGGCTTGTGATTTTTTCATCGGTTTTTTGGGTCATAAATTCATTGTATCTGTATCCGCCGAAGTGGATTGCCTCTGTGATAATCTGGCCGAGTTTTTCAAAATTGGCGTCTTTCTCTTCATAGTGCAGAAGAACGGCGAGTTTTTTTGCCTTTACATTGACCGCTTCAAAAGCGGCTTTTGCGGCTGTTTGGCGGAAGGTATCCATTGTGGCCTTTTTCTGTTCGCCGAAACCGATTAGCAAAACTCTCTCGGCTGCGATTTTGCCGTTTGTATAAACAAAGGCGCTACTGCCGAGTGCGGCTTTGAAGTCGCCGATTTTTTTCAGACGAGTTATTGCGCCGCCGAGCTTTTTATCAAGCACATCGAGAATGACGCTATTTTTTACATCGCTGAAAACGCCGATTGCCAAAACGTCTGTCTTTATTTTGGCGGCATCTGCTTTTTGTGCTTTAACGTCAATTTTGAACATTTCTTTTGCCATTATAACTCCTAAATTAGCCACAGAGAACACAGAGTTCACAGAGGTTTTATTGTTTTTTATGTTTTTTTTCTGCCCGATAGTGCAGATAACTTTCGATAAAATCTTCTATATCGCCGTCGAGGACGGCGGTTACGTTGCCGGTCTGGAAATCCGTGCGATGGTCTTTAACCAACTGATAAGGCTGGAGGACGTAGCTGCGGATTTGGTTGCCCCAGGCAATTTCGCCTTTGCTGCCGTAAAGTTTGGCGACTTCGCTGTCGCGCTTCTGTTGCTCAATCATATACAATTTTCCCTTTAGCATTTTCATCGCCTCGGCCTTGTTGCGGTGCTGGCTGCGGTCGTTCTGGCACTGGGTAACTATGCCGGTCGGAAAATGCGTAATGCGGACTGCGGAGCTTGTTTTGTTGACGTGCTGGCCGCCTGCGCCGCCCGCGCGGTAAAAATCAATTCGCAAATCCTTTTCGTCAATTTCAATATCAACATCTATATCGTCATATTCAGGCATAACGTCAACGGCGGCAAAACTCGTATGCCTGCGTTTGTTCGCGTCGAAAGGGCTGATTCGGACAAGTCTGTGAACGCCTGTTTCGCAGGAGATTTTGCCGAAGGCAAAGGGGCCGCTGACTTTTAATGTAATTGACCGCAGTCCCGCTTCTTCGCCGGGCGTTAAGTCCAGTTCCTCATAGGTGTAGTTATTCCGCTGAAAATATCGAGTGTACATTCTCAAAAGCATATTTGCCCAGTCGCAGCTTTCGGTTCCGCCTGCGCCGGCGTGAATGCTCATAAAGCAATTTCTCGTGTCGTCCGGGCCGCTAAGCGTGCCGGCCAGTTCAACTCGCATATATTGCTTCTGGACAACGGGCAGTTCCTTTTCGATGTCGGCAAGAATCTGCTCATCGTTTTCCGAAACGGCCATAGCGAAAAGCTCGTCAAGGTCAGCGGCTTTTTTGTCTATCTCCAATACCGGCTCAATCAGCATTTTTAATGCGCTCATTTTTGAAACGACGGATTTGGCGGTTTCCTGATTGTCCCAGAAACCGGGTTTGGCGAGCTGCTCTTCGAGGCTTTTTCGTTCCTGCTGTTTGGCGGCAACGTCAAAGCCAGTCCCGAATTTTTGCTATCCGGGCCCGCAGGTCTTCTATACTCGCCTTAATCTCCGATATTTCCATTATTCATCCTTTATAAACCTGAAAAATAGCCACAGCTACCGCTACGAAATCGTTATAACAGATTATATAGTTATTGGCAAGGCTTCGAGTTTGCCGCTCACGGCGTTGAAAATAATTTTGAAGCCTGCCGGTACAAGCAGAATTTCATCGTCGGTTTTTTCAGCAATGAGAAGTTTTTCAAAAAATTTTGTACTGCCTGCCATTTCCTCATATTTCCAGCCGTGCTTTTCGGCGGTGGTTTGGGCAAGTTTTCGACATTCTTCGGCTCTTTCGGAACCGGTGTTGACAAAAACCGCTCTTGTATAATTTTTTTGCCAGCCGGAGAAGAATTCTTCTATAAGCTCGAGAATTTCCTGTTCGCTGTGGCCTGGGCAGGACTGCATCATCCATTTTCGTATGTCGTCGGGGCCGGAGCCTTTGTCGAGCCAGCCAGGGGTGAAGTAGTATGTGCCTGGGCAGCTTTCAAATTGCTCCTTATATATGGCGGCAGAGCCGAGAAACAGCGATATGCAGTCGTGTATCTGCGGAATAATCAGCGGCACTTTGCCTGCGGTTATGCCATCGGTGCCCTGACCGCAGATGCCGTAGCCGAGTATGATTCTGTCGTATTGTTCGGACGAGACGGCGTTTATGGCAAGCTGAAGCTCGCTTTTGAGTTTTTCGGGCGTGTCATGCAGGGTTGATTCGAGAAAATTAAAATCGGCATTTATACCGAGTTCCCGCGCGGTCTTTTGCATTTCCGGCTTGAGAACGCCGCAGGCGATTATGTATGTTTTTTTGTTGTTTTGCGCCAAATCATTATCCTAAAAAACGCTTTTCTAAACCTTGCGGCTATGATAAACTAAATTGGCTAAATTGAGGCATAAAAAATGAAAAAATCAAAACTTGGCAATTCGCGGCTTGAAATTACAAAAGTCGGGCTCGGCACCTGGGCAATCGGGGGGCCGTGGCAGTTCGGCTGGGGTCGGCAGGATGATAACGACTCGATGGACGCGATTGTCGAATCGCTCGATGCCGGCGTGAACTGGCTCGATACCGCTCCGATTTACGGTTGCGGACATAGCGAAACAATCATTGGTAAGGTTCTCAAAAAAATCGGACAAAAACCAATTATTGCGACAAAATGCGGACTCATCTGGAATGATAAAAAAGAAAAGATAAGTTGTCTGAAGGCGAAAAGTATTTTGGCTGAATGCGATGCGTCGCTGAAACGGCTTGGCGTTGAGACAATCGACCTTTATCAGATGCACTGGAATCAGCCGGACGAGGATATTGAAGAAGGCTTCGAGGCGATGGCTAAATGCGTAAAGGCAGGCAAAGTTCGCTATCTTGGCGTGTCGAATTTTACAGTCGAGCAGATAGAGCGGGTAATGAAAATTCATCCGCTTACGTCGCTTCAGCCGCCGTATAGTATGTTTCGGAGAGATATTGAAAATGATATTTTGCCGTTCTGCGAAAAAAATAATATCGGCGTGATTGTTTATAGTCCGCTGCAAAAAGGATTGTTGAGCGGCAAATTTACGCCTGCGAAGGTTGCCGCGCTGCCCGCTGACGATGTAAGGCACAACGACACGAATTTTAAACCGCCTTTGCTCGAAAAAAATCTTAAGGTTATCGACAGGCTTGCGGATGTCGCGAAACGCAATCGTATAACGGTCGCTCAATTAGCGATTGGCTGGACGCTGCGCGATTCTGCGGTAACGGCGGCGATAGTCGGCGCTCGCAGAAAAGGCCAAATCAGCGAAACCGCCCCGGCGGCGGACGTGAAACTGTCAAACGATGATATAAATGAAATTGAGGAAATTTTGAAAGAGAGAAAAAAATAGTTTAAGGCAACAAATGAGTATTTCATCTGAACAAATTGAAAATTTATTGAATTCGAATGAGAATGAGCATCTTGAGTTTAAAGAAGCCAAAGAGAATTTTCATTTTGAGGAACTTGTTAAATACTGTGTCGCTCTGGCCAATGAACGTGGCGGGAAAATGATATTTGGTATCACAGATAAAAAGCCCCGAAAAGTTGTTGGAAGCAATATCTTTAAGGAGTTAGGAAGAACAAAAGCAGGTCTGATTGGGCGACTTGCCCTCAGAATAGAGGCGGAAGAAATTATATATAACAATTGCCGGGTCATCATTTTTGATATTCCATCAAGGCCTATTGGTATGCCGATACATTATAAAGGTGCGTATTGGATGCGACGCAATGAAGATTTAGTTCCAATGACACCGGATATGTTGAAACGGATTTTTGATGAAAGCGGCCCTGATTTTTCAGCAGAAATTTGCCCCAAAGCAACTATGGATGACCTTGCCCCAAGGGCTATCGAAGAATTTCGTACGAGATGGCTGAGGAAATCCAAAAATGATGCCATATCCGGTATGACATACGAACAAATTCTTACTGATGCTGAATTGTACAACAACGATGGCATTACTTATGCAGCCTTAATTCTTATGGGGACTCGGCAGGCTCTCGGCAAATATCTTGCGCAGAGTGAAGTGGTGTTTGAATATCGTTCAGGCAATGCTACTGGACCAGCGAATCAACGAGAAGATTTTAGAGAAGGTTTTTTGCTTTTTTATGACAGGTTATGGGAATTGATAAATCTGCGTAATGATATTCAGCATTACCAGGACGGTTTGTTTATGCAGGATATTCCGACTTTTAGTGAAGGCTCTGTACGTGAGGCCGTGCTTAATGCAATTAGCCACAGAGATTATCGAGATGGCGGATCAATTTTTATTCGCCAGTTTCCTAGGCAAATTGAAATAACCAGCCCAGGCGGCTTTCCATCTGGCGTAACAGCAGATAACATTTTAGACTGTTCGAAGCCTCGCAATCGGCGAGTTGCCGAAACTCTTGCCAAGTGCGGCTTTATTGAACGTTCCGGACAGGGCGCAAATAAAATGTTTGAAGAAAGCATAAGGCAGAGCAA
>MHXU01000051.1 GCA_001824555.1 Planctomycetes bacterium GWC2_45_44 | reverse complement strand
AATTCATAAAGCTCGTCGAGCTTCTCGGTTAAATGATGAGGGGACTGCGTATTTGACATATTCGATTTCCTTTCTATATGAGCCTATTGCACAATGATTTTCAAATCCAACTCAACCATGTCTTATGAACTGGTCAACATTGAATTACCTTTGCCAAGAATAAACATACCTATTGCAATTATCAATATCCCTATCATGATCCAGTATCTGGCAGATTTTCCAGCACCTTTCCACTCGGAGGTAATAAATCCATGTATATTTCCAACAATAATAATCCCTGATAAAAATACTGCATAGCCAATTGATGTTCCCATAACCCCCAAATATTGCGTTCCAAAACCATAGGCAACTAAGCAGCCATTATGCATTATTGCCATAATAATCGCTATTATCAAAACCATCACTATGCCAGGCCGCTTAAAACTGCTCCATGTTTTATTCTTAAACAATAAATAAACACAATACCCACAAGCTGAGACACAGCCCCCCCAAAATATCAATATCCAAACTGACAGTGTGGCTGCCCAAACAGGATTTTCATACTGCTTATTCGATATCGTAATAATATCTGCTCCGTAACTAAATGCCAGATTCGCACATGGACAAATTAGTCCGGATATTACGGTAATAATAATACCCTTACGCATCAGAGATTTTGGATTGCTTTTGGATAAATCTAAGGCATTATTAATGTTCCGGTCTTTTAAAATACCTGCATACCCACACATGACAACTCCCACTACACAAACAGCAATCCCCAAAATAATCACCATACCAGCCGGAGTTTTTATGTGCTCCGGATGCAATAATGCCATTGGAAGCAGTGAGCCCGCTCCGGTCTGCAAACCAAAATTAATAGCATAAGCCAGAGACAGACCAATCATGCTAAAACCTATGCCCAATGCCATTGACCCCAATCCCCATAGAAAACCAAACATAACGGGTAAAATTACAACCTTTATACCCGCTGTCTGCCATGTTGCGACTACATCTTTCACCAGAAACATTGCGAAAAAAATTGGTATCAACAATGTTACAAACAGGAAAAATAAGCCCCAAACAACTTCCCAAGGCATCTTTTTTGCAAACTTACTGGGCAGTGCGTACGAACCACCACCAATTGCGCCTAACAAAACAAAACCAAAACCAAAAATTAAGTTCGTTTCCATATTTAAACCTCTCTCGCCTAACAAAAAAACTGTCTCTCTATTAATCATAAACTGTCCGCTATGATAAAGAAAGGTAAGTACTCCTTAGAAATTAAGTGCTGCTATTGATTTTTCATTACATCTGCCACAATCGGCAAAACTCTCCGCAATTGTTCAGGAGGAAAGTTCTCGCTAAGTTCCAACATGAAGTTACGATGTGATGCAACTTTCTCAAGCAATTCATGCAAATAAGTCCTTATCTCTTTTTCCTGCTTCAAACACAACGAAGCCGGGATATTGGCTATAATTGACTTATCCGACCATGCTTCAATTGCTTCCTCTATTGTCAAATCACCGCCCATGGCAGAAAGCGTGAATGACTCCACACAGTCAATATCAGTTCGTGCAACAAGGTTTTTTATCGGCTTCATCATTCCATCAAAATGCACGGCAAGAACTTTGCCGTTTGCATGGAGAAGGTCAGTAACTTTGTTATAGAATGGAACACAGTATTTCTCGAATACTTGCGGATATGTAATAACCCCAGTAACATTATCAACCATCCAGATTACCTCTGCGGGCGAATTGGCGATAATTTGAAAGGCTTCCTCTTGCCTTTTTTCCATTGCGGTAAGTAAATTTTCAACCAACTCAGGTATCTCAAGCAAATCGAAAAATAGTCTTTCAGTGCCAGTTAACTCCAAAAGCATCTTCTGAAACGGCGAACGATCGACAACTGCCAGCTCAACACCGTCATTACCCATATTGCCATCTGCCTCGATATATGCATCATAATTGACACGAAATACTGTATTCTCAACCATGAATTTCACAATCTTATAATCTTCGGGTTTCTCGATAAGAAATTTTTTTACCCAGAGACTGTGATAGCCAGGTTCCTCACACAGTTCTTCATACACACTTCCAACAGGGGTATCATAGGTGCGACGTATCACTCTTCCTTTGCCCCCCCAGATGAACTTGAGTGACATCTGTACATCTTTGATTTCTGATTCCAACATCCAACCAGCCATATGACTCATACCCGGTGCTAGCCAAGAGCAAACCGGCGTCCAATGAATCCAACAACAACCATTGTTCCTTAAATACCGCTCATTGCTACCTGTTGGAAGCAAGAAAATTCCATAAGCTCCCCATGGAATATTGCCAGTATTTTCTTTCCTATAGATCGCCATTAATTGTTCTTTATTTGTCATGAGCCAAACTCCTTTACATTAGCACTAAAGTCTGTTGCACAAAATTTTCTGATAGATAATGGGAAGACTGTGTATCAGGCATGTTCAAATTCATTTTTTAATATTTCACTGCGTCCCGAACATCTGTTCCTTCAGGTCAAGATAATACAAATAATCCTGCTGTTTAACATTTGGCGGGCAAAGATGATCACAAAATGGAATATATCCGCCGCGTTCAACAAGCGGGATGAGAGTCTCCATATAATTCTTTATTGCCTCCGGACCCTCGGCCAATTTCATTTTGTCAAAACCACCCATTATGCGTAATTCTTTGCCATATTCGTTCAGCAATTCAGCCGGATGCCCGCTACCATTAACTTCGTTCGGAAACAGACAGTTAATGCCACTCTCCAACAAAAGAGGTAAAATCGGCCGTACATCACCATCACAGTCAGCATACCATACATCGATTCCATTGGCTTTGAGCCTTTTGTTTATTCGTTTATACCGCGGTACAACAACATTTTCAAAAAAATCCATCGATACAATCGGTCCGTTCTTGAAACAAATATCCTCCCAGCCAACCGCAAAATCGAAATCAATTACTCCAAGTATCTGGTCAAGATAATCCTCTGCAATAACACAACATGTTTCGACCATATCCTCAACCATTGCCGGATAATCGTACACCGCGTAAGCTAAACCTTCCAACGTCAAAATGTTTCGCACAACTCCTATCATTGAGCCGCACCAGATGCCTAATGGATAATCTCTGTCATTAGAATGATTTTTTAATATGTCATCAATATTAACATGTCTTGCCAAATCATCACGCCTGATTCGCTCCTGTTTACATTTTTTCCAGTCATCCGGCGTAACAATGGAGGGTTTGATAAAATGCGGAATAGAAGAACCCCTGCCATTTTTAGGCACTTCGGCAAGCAACCCATCTTCATTCATAATGATAATGGTATCATCTCTTTCCTCAATCACCCTTCGTTCAAAAGGCGGATTTAAAAAGGGACTCGAAAACAGGATTTCGCTTTTATCAAATCCCAAAAAAGCATTAGCTGCTTCATTGGTGGTTATGTTATTATCTCGAAAAATCTGCCATTGCTGGAAAACCTCCGGCCAATACCCGAACTCCATATTAAAGCAGCGGTCAACCGGCTTATAATGCATAATGTTATTAAACCGATTGCGGTCGGACATACTACTTTTCCATTTTTGCCGGGCGGATGCATTTTGCTTAATGGTCATAATTAAATATGCTGCCTTCTTTCTGATAACAGCTTTTGAACATGTTCTATAGTTTTTTTATTCACCGGATAAAGAACTACAAGGACAAAAGCAAACGATAAAAATACCAATGGCGCACAGGCAAACATTAGCCGCAATCTAAAAATAACATTTTCAGACTGTAATGCAGCTGCCTGATTAAATCCCGACCACTGTACGATATATCCACTAACCGCAAGTATTGCAGCAAGCCCAAGTTTCTGTAACCATGTAAACATCGCCCCGTACATCCCCTCTCGTCTTAAGCCGGTCTTGTATTCGTCCAGGTCGCAAATATCCGCTACACATGAGGCCGTCAGAACCCAAAGACAGGACATCCCAGGCGAAGCTAAAACACCAAACATTAGCTGCAGATATGGATACTTTCGGTTAAAATAAAACCAGCTCAATCCAAATCCGAGCATTACGAGAAATACACCTATCAGCAGCACTGCCTTTTTGTCCCATTTATCGGCGAGATATTTTACCAGGGGAACTATGGCAAAACCAAGAATGCCATAAGTGGCTATGTTATAACCAAACATAGTTGCGGCCATTTCTTTATTTCCATTACAGATATATGCAATATTCACGTATATAAGTAATGGATTTGCTATAAAAAATCCGACAAGAATAAAGAACATCACCCCGCAAAGTATCAAAAAAGCCTTGTTTCGGGATGTTTGTATCAAAGCTTTTGTAAACACTATCTTTTCCTGATGCGCAGCCTTACAGGATTCTTTGCTGAAAATTGCAGGAGTTATTCCTGTAATAATAATCGCAAGGCCGAAAATTATCCCCACAACTCTGGCACCCTCTACCTCGTTATCGCCAAATTTAAAACAGAGTTTATAGGCCATTGAAAGCAGAACGACTCCTCCAAGCCCCATAATAAATGTCTTGTAAGACATCACGCTGGTTCTTTCATTGTAGTCATCGCTTAATTCATAACCAAGTGCGCTGTATGGAACCTGAAAAATAGTGTAAGTCGTAAAATATAAAATGGAGATAACCAGAAAATACCAAAACAATCCTGATTTACTTAGTGCAACAGGAGGCGACCACATCGCCATACACAATAAACCGGTTAATAACGCGCCTAATAAAATATAAGGTTTTCTTCTGCCCCAGCTTAAACGCGTATTGTCAGATATGTTGCCCATCAGCGGATCAGTAAAGGCATCCCAGAGCCTTGGGATTGAAACCGCCAGGCCAACTAACCTCGCATCAACCCCCAGAGCAATACTGTAAATCGGCATCGCAAGATTAAAAATGACATTAGAGCTTAATGTTTCCGAAATACCTCCAATGCCATATGAAAGTTTCTCAGAGAATGAGGCTCTTTTTTTCGTGTACGCAACGCCTTTTTCAGTATCTTCTCTTTTAACTGATGCATCACTCATTACTGTCAACCTTACGTTTTATTGTACAGTTTCTTTTGCCGTGGGGTATAAAGGATAAAAATCACTGTTTGGTATAATACCCGTAATCTCATCTCCACGCCAGAAAAGTTTATATTCAACACCGCTTGTATATTCGACTGTCTGGCGAATCGGCAAATCGTACTGTAATTCCACCTTAAGGGGATTCATTGTACGAGGTATATAAAGAAAATCATCCCTCATAACAGGCTTGACAGTTTCATCATTGACCAGCACTTTCAGCGACTGTTTTGACACCCAATGCGGAATTCTAATAAACACATCATTGACAGATTTCAAATTAACTATAACTTTCGCATTGGGGTCCATTGTAGTCCTGATGCTTACATATTTATCATCATAATCAAAATGGAAATTTACCCTCAACTCCGCATCAGACCAGACCGCTATATGTTTATAAATATCCGTCAGGCAATGCAATACCGAAGCTGTAACATCTGTGGTCGATTGCTTTCCCGCATGCGGTTCAAGCTGCATTCCGCCATACGCTCCAAGTATCAATTGCTCAGGATGAACATTGCTGTCGGCAGCATATTTTAATGGTGGGCTTGAAGTAATCTGACTCGGTAACATTCTGCATCTTACAATTCTCGCCACATCGTCAAGAAATTCAGAGTATCCTGATTCGGAAAGCAAAAGAGCTATATGAGCACTATCAGCAGCAGATGCAACTTCAGGCGCACCATCAGCCATAAAATCGTGTGAATTCCAGCCGGATTCCTTTATGAGCTTTTCTCTGACCGTAACTTTGTAGGTAGCCGCAACAGCGTCAATGTATTCTTTTTGATTTGTCAATTTACCATAGAGAAGCAAGCCCCGCAACATACACAAATAAGAATGAGTATGGTCAAGACCAGGCGTTTTATTCAATGTACCATCCGCATGCACAGAATTTTTTAAATGCCATTTGGCAAAACGAGTGGCAAGTTCCATCGCAAGAGGGTCTTTTGTGGTTTGGTAAAAATATACCAATGCTTCAATCATTCGACCATTCGAGCCGACAGGGTCTGAAAACCGCATAAAACGGTTTTTCTCTTCAACCTTATGATAATAATCAAATCCATTCATATCCCATGTACAATCTTCGCGTGAAACCTTTAAAAGGGTTTGAAGCATTTTGTGCCCTTTTTCAACCGCCCATTCATTATTTCGGTATTTGGCCAAAGCATTCAATGCCAACAAATCCTCTCTGAAGCTATGCAGTTCAAACTGTTTATATATGCCGTCCCAATCAAGCGGAGCCCAGCATATATTATCATTATTATCGAAAAATCTTTTCGTGCTTACAAGCAGTCCCGTTTCTGCTTCCGCCGGCATCTTATATCCTGTGGTATTCTCTAACCGAAGCAGTGCATCCCATACCCTGCCAATATTATGCGATCCACCAACACCACCAAATCCAAAGTCATAATCCTTTGTTACATGCAGTGCCCAATACGGAAGATAACCCATGCCAGGATTTAGCGAATTAAGAAGATTTTGGCCAGCTAAATTCATAGAGTCTTTGGCATTTTCTGGCTGCTTACCCAGCAATGTTTCAGAAGTTAAAAATCCAATAACCAATCCCTGTATTACGAGACAAATTCTGAACATTATATTTTTAGACATTTCAAGCCTTTCTCTCTGATGATATAGATAGCTGACGATTCATACTGTCTTGAAGTTATTTGGGGGAAAGAAAACCTAAGTCTTTGTCGATTGTCGCGAAAACCGAACCGTCATCCGCTCCATTCGGCCTCGCGAAATTACCGGCATTTCGATAGTATTGAAGAAAAGCGTTCAATTTGGGACTAACTCTCAGCCCCGTCAATGGGTCTTTGATGGAGCCACGGTCATTAAATCTATGACTGCTTCCATCAGCACAAACCACATTATACAGCCCCATATGGCCATAATAGTTACCATCTGACCATGCCCAAATATCAGAAGCAATGCTCGAAGAACTAATTCTGGCTGCCAGCATTCCTTTGGAATTTTGCGCACCAACCAACAAATTTGAGCTGCCAGACGGATCATCCATTGAGTCTCTGAATTCATAGCCACTGGAAACCGTACGGCCACTCACTCCCCAACCGGAGAATCCTGTCCGCAGACCGACCGGCGCACCGGGTGCGTCATTATAACACCAATTCAAATTGTAATAATCTATTCCAGCTCTAAGCTTTCTGGCAGGGCAATATAAAACACTGCCTTCGCCACTCGGCAGAGGAAGATATTTGCCTGTCAAAAGATAGCCCAAATTACATACTGCGTTAGTATTTCCTGTTGCCCAAAAAAGAGAAGGCTGCTGTATCATATCGCCATACCAACCATCACCAGGAGTCAGGCGACCATTATTGCTCTGTGCATACATATGTTCAGCAACACCCACCTGATGCAAATTGCTATTGCACATTACTAACAGAGCCTGTGCTCTCGCTTTTTGCAACGAAGGCATTAAAATCGCCAACAGCAATGCTATTATCGAAATAACTACCAGTAACTCAACTAACGTGAAGGCTTTTTTTTCTTTCATATTTCTGCTACCTTATACTGGTTTAACATTCTACACCTTTAGAGCAAACCGGCAATAGGCCGGTTTGCCCCAAAGATTTTAACGAGCATATATTATATGATGGTTAATCAGTCATGAGCCAATCCTCAGCAAATAAGGCGAAATCAAGGAAGTTCACGACTCCATCACCGCTGGGCTGAGGTGCAATATCTTCCGGAATACTTCCGACAGTACCCGCTGACAACCATTTATTTGTCATCATTGCCAAATCCTTCATATCAACAGTTCCATCACCATTTATATCAGATACAAGAGCCCATTGTCCTAATTTAAATGACAATGAATGCAAATTCCAGCTTGCAGCCTCGGTTCGCCAATCCCCCGGCACGACATGCATATTACCCTGCATAAATACAGCTTTCATTGCTGAACTATTCATACAGCCGTATTGGTCAGTACTTACCAGATTAGCATAGCCTCGCGTGTTTGGACTAGTGAAACCTGTTAAGGTTACATCTGTTGCGTTTCTACAAATCTGATAGAGGTAAGGCGTGGTATAGCCATTCCAAACTTTTCCATCGCTCGATGTGAATACATACATATTATATGTATCCTGACCACTCGGATTCGGGGTTATCCAATCGCCTATTGTATAGGCCATCACATATCTGCCAAGCTCACTGTTCCACTTGACATCTACGCCGGCTCCATATGCGACTACCTCATGACTGGTAAAACTGCCCCAGTTATATGGGTCAGCGCTCTTTGCCATACGTATTTTGTCCGGGTAGTCAGACACGTTGCAGACATAATATATGTTAAACTGGCCATCCTTGTAAAAAACGCTCGGCTGTCCAAGGCCATAAGTACCGCATCCCTGATAAGAACCCAAAGCAATAATCGGCTGTGGGTTGCTGTTGGACGGATATTTAGCCCATGTCGTTCCATTGGTCGATGTTGCCAGAAATATCTGGTTCTCAACTTCGCCACCACTTACAACTCGCGGCGATTCATAGAACATATAGAATGTGCCGCCTACCTTGACTACCGATGGTCTGCCGACATGCATTTTCTCAGAATCATTATCTGCTGCCTGAAGCACCTTTTGCGTATTATGCCAGCTAACCCCATCCGAGCTGTCGGCATAATAAATCGTGTCATAGGTTTCCTGCCTGCACCACCACATCCTGTAAGTTGAACCATCCTTGATTACCGAGCCGCCCCAATCATATTTGGTATCATTTGTTGGAATAGTATCAATCGGCATACGTCCTAAATCAGAAACATTTCGTATTCTGTATTCAGGCGTAAGGAATGGCGGATAAGTAAGTGTTTGATAAAATGGTAGAAAATCAGTATTCGGATTAATGCCTGCTATCTCATCGCCCTGCCATAGAAATTGGTATGCTGTGCCGCTTGGATTTGGCTTTTCAAAAGTTGTACGAACAGGCAGACCATATTTAAGCTTAATCTCCATAGGCACGCTCTGCGCCGAAATTCGTGCGAAATTGCCTACTTTTACCAGAGAAATCGGTGAACCATTGACAGAAAGAACTATGGAATTGGCAGGCGCCCACTGTGGAATTCTAATCAAAACATTCGCATCAGTAATCTTCACCTGAGCAGTTACCGTAGCAGTGTATTCTTCCCTTTTTGAAATAATACTAACATTATCATCTTCATAATCAAAGTGGAAGTTAATCTTTAGACCATTACTGTCATGAACAGCAATATTGTTGTATATTTCTACGAGGGAATGCAGTACCGAGGCGGTTATATCAGTAGTACATTGTTTTCCGCCGTATGGAGAGCCGGCACCATTCATATTGTGCATTCCACCATAGCCACCTATATTACGCTGAGTCAAATTGGTATAGCGATCTGGATTACTGTTTTGATCACCTTGGTAGTCGGGTGTCAAAGAATGAGATGCCATATCTGTATCGTTGATTTGGCAAGGCAAAATCAGACATCTTACGAGCCGTTCGGCATCGTCGAGATACTCATCATGTCCAAGCCGTCCAAGAATACAGGCGATTTGTGCGCTGTCAGCAGCCGATGCTGCTTCCGCATTGTTGATACCATTCCAGTCATGAGGATTCCAGCCCGACTCTTTTATCCGGTTATTTCGAATCGAAACTCCATAAGTAGCCGCAACATTGTTAATATATTGCTGACCGGTTGTCCCGCCGATTAATTCGCCGTAAAGTAATAAACCACGCATAGTACACATATATGAATGAGTGTGGTCAAGCCCCACAGCTTCTTTCAATGTGCCATTGGCATTTGTCGAATTTGCTAAATGCCATGCCGCATATTGGCCTGCCAAATTAAAAACTGAGGTGTTTCCAGTTGCCTGATAAAGATAAACCAGCGCTTCAATCAATCTGCCATTTGACCCGACAGGATCTGCAAATCTTGAGGTGTATAATGTTACACCTGGCTGATTGTAATACCAGAAATTGCCGAAAATCCATTGATAATCCGGGCCTGTAAGATCACCCATATCTGTTGCATTCGACAGAGTCGCTGCCAACAATGGTGCCTTGTCTTTTGCCCATGTGCTGTTTCTGAATTCAGCTAATGAAGCCAACGCCAAAGCATTTTCCCTGAAAGAATGTAATTCAAATTGATGGGAGATCAGCCCCAACCAGTCCTGTGGTGCCCAGCATAAATTATCCGGATTATTAAACCACTGCTGTGTGGTACTGAAAAGACCTGCATTAACGTCTGCCGGGATTGTGAATCCTGTGGCATTTTCCAAACGCAGCAAAGCATCCCAGACTCTGCCGATGTTATGTATTTCCATGCTCGGATCAAATCGCGCAGTATAATCACTATTGACCGTCAAGAAGGCGTATGGCAGATACCCATCTGTCGAGGGACGTAACGAGTTGAGTAGATTCTGACCAGCCAAATTCATTGACTGCTCTAATGCACCGGTAATTTTCCTTGTTTCCTGTCTGATATTATCAAATGCAATCCAGCCATAAGAACCAGTATCGCCGTCAACAGCCTGGAAATAACAGGTATCGTTATAATCAAGTCCCGCCGCAAAAAGGTCGAAAGACTTTTCAACCCATGTACCGCCCTGAACAATACCCTGAGCGCCAATATTACCATTAATCGTGGCAATAATATTATGATTGGAATCCAGCAGGTTAAACTTATTATTGCCGCCACCCCATGGACCGCCTGAATAACCGGCAGCATCAAAAACTAATAAATTGTGTTTTACCGTTATCGGGGCAGAAGTTACCGACCCCATAAGCGATTCGGTTTCGTAGGTAGTTGCATACATACCACCTTCAGCCGGATAACGAGGTGCCGATTCCCACGAAGGTTTGGTTTTGGCAAAAGTCTGCCATGCCGTACCTGTAACAGTCCAACCGGTAAAACCATTTTCCACACTGCCATTAGTTACAAGCTCATGCGAAACACCGGATGTGGTGGCAATGTCATCCATTGCGACCCAGGCATTACCATTGTCAACGCCGATGACTGTTAACATGTCATAACCTCGGGCATCAACCTTAAAGGGATGGAGAGTGTTTTCATAAGCGTTCATTTTAGCTAAAACCGGGCCTGTGCTACTGCCGCCTCGAACCTCAACCCAAAGCGCTTCCGGCGCAGGTTTAAAACCATCTCCATCTTTATCAGGAACATCATGTCCGCTGACTTTAATAGTTAAGCCGCCGTTCTCCGGAATTAAGATTGGATACGAAACAAGATTGCCTGTTGCGGAAGTACCGTATGGATTTGACCACGCAACACGAGTCGAGCCTGTATAAATAGTTTCCAGACCCCACGCCGGGTCTATCGTTTTCCACTTACCAGAATCTATATAGGTACCACTCTCGAAATTATCATAAATACCCGGCACAACAGGGCCTGCATCTGTTAATCTGACGTTGTCAAAGCCAATCCAGTCATAAGATGCTTGTACATCTCCATCATACGCCTGAAAATAACATGTATCACCGTATGACAGACCTGCCGCCAACAGATTAAACGATCTCTTCTGCCATACACCATTAACCAAAGTTCCCTGTGCAATAGTATTGCCTTTAATACTGGCAATAACATTCATACTTGCATCAAGCAAGCGAAATTCATTGTTCCCTCCGCCCCATGGACCACCAGAATATCCCGTCGCATCAAATGTCAGAGCGTCACGCGTTACAGTAATTGGAGGCGAAGTCACGGTTCCTGTCTGATTGGGACTCATGTAACCAGAAGCAAATAACCCACCTTCTGAAGCATACTGTGGAATAGTCTCCCAACCTGGTTTGCTCTTGGCTATCACCTGGAAAGATGACCCAGTAACAGTCCAGCCGTTGAAACCATCTTCGAGACTGCCATTGGTTATTAAGTCATGTGGTTCTGTGCTATTGACGTCAATATCATCCATGCCAACCCAAGTATCACCGTTATCCACCCCTATCACAGTAAGCGTTGAATAACCCCTAGCATCTATCGTAAAATTACGTAAAGTATCTTCATAAGAATTTAACCTCGCTAAAACGGGATCCGTACTGCCTCCTCCCCGAATCTCAATCCAATGATTGTCAGGAGTGCCATGCCAACCGTCCCAATCCTTGAAGATGCCATCATGGCCATTGACACGTAGCGTTAGAATTGCATTACCATCAGGAATTGGAATAGGAATTGATGTCAGACTGCCTGTACCGGCTTCGTTCGTTGCCATAGACCATGCAATATTGCTTCCCTGAATATAAGCCGTAACCCAATTTCCTGAATTGGTCCATTTTAAGGGATCAAGGCCTGCTTCAAAATTATCGAAAACCGCAGCACCGACAGACTTGACCGATATGATTGCCAATAATAGTAATAGTATTTTTTTCATCACATTAAGCTCCCTTGGTTTCCACTTATTATAGTTCGGCATAATACAGCCTGCCCTGAACTGATTATCGGAATATTTCCTGTACATAAGTTTCTATCGGTGCCTGCCATAACCATAGCAAGCACCGATAGTTAAATTAAATCACAATTATTATTTACGACGTTTCAGACAATATGCCATTCCAAAGCCCAGCAGAGTAATTGTAGCTGGTTCTGGAACTGCACCTGTTAATCTCACATTGTCGAAAGCAATCCAGCCATAAGAACCAGTATCGCCATCAACTGCCTGAAAATAGCAAGTATCGCCATAATTCAAACCGGCAGCAAGAAGGTCAAACGATTTATCCAGCCATGCACCTCCATAAATACCACCTTGAGCGTTGAGAGAATTTATAAACGCAATAACATTCCCACTTCCGTCAAGAAGGTTAAATCTATTGGCGCCGCCACCCCAGGGACCGCCGGAAGTACCGTTTGCGCTAAAGCTTAGACTTTGCTGTGTCACGGTAATCGCTGAAGATGTAATTGTACCGGTTGCGTCTCCTGGCAGATACTGAGCATGTTCTGTGGATGCAAAAAGGCCGCCCTCAGTTGCATACGATGCAACCGACTCCCAATAAGGTAAATCTTTTGCATACGCCTTATCCCAGGCCGTACCAGTTGTTGTCCAGCCGGTAAGCCCATTTTCCAGACTGCCGTTGGTTATCAATTGGTGCGAAACGCCAGTTGTGGTGGCTACGTCATCCATGCTAATCCATGCATTGCCATTATCAACACCGACAACTACGACTGTAGAATAGCCTCTGGCATCAACTTTAAATGAAGCAAAACCGCCGGTAGCATAAGAGTTCATTTTGGCCAGCACAGGACCTGCACTACTGCCGCCGCGAACCTCTACCCAAAGAGCTTCAGGAGCGCCCCAAAAACCAGCACCCTGTTTGTCTGGCACATCATAGCCGCCAGTTCGCAAGGTTACATAACCATTTGTGGGAACCGCAATTGGATTTGATGTCATATTGCCTATCGCTGCAGTACCTCCTACTAGTGACCAAGCATTCCAAGTATCAAGAGCCACTCCACCCCAATTCCCTGAATTAGTCCATTTCGCAGAATCAGGAACAGTGCCGGTCTCGAAATCATCATAAACAGCAGCTGAAGCCAAACTTGCAACCAACATTACACTCAAAATTAAACTTACTTTCTTCATTACAATTCCTCCATTACCAAATAATTTTAATAAAATTTTTTACCTAACAATTCACAATACTTAAACTTTTCACGCATAAAGATATAAAACTGGCACCTCCTTTCAAATTTCTGTTATATTATTTCTATATGCACTCGAGTACGCATTAGCCTAAAAAAATATGTGTTGCCATTCCTTACGTTTCATACCCATCCTTTTAACATCCTAATAATACGAATTCAGTGTACTCGCTTGCACCAAAAATGTCAAGACAAAATTAAATTTTGATGCAATTTTTTTAACTCTAATTGCGACAAATAGTTATAGCCTATTTTTTGAGTATTACTTCAACGTTATGCTTACCACCATCTATTGGCAAAGGCTTGTTAATCTGATGCTCTGCACCGTCAACGTAAATGGTACTAACTGAGGCATTTTCGACCTTATCTGGATTTTTTATAACCACTTTATATTCCGTACCCCTGTATATTCTTATTATAGTAGCCGATTCCCACCCCGAAGGAATACAGGGATTTATAGTCATTCCATTATACCCGCGTCTTAGGCCAAGCATATATTCAATCACACTATAATACATCCAGCCGGCAGAACCTGTTATCCAGGGCAATTCCGCATAGCCCGGTTTCTTTATATGGCCAGGCCCCCAATAGCCGTTGATAAATACATTAGTTTGGCATGAAATCGGGCGGACAGGATTATCAGGGCTAATATCTCTCCAGACTTTCAACGCTTTATCAGCCATACCTCTTTCCAGCAGCGCCAACATAAGAAATGCATTACCGTGCGTATATACAGAACCATTTTCGCAAATTCCCGGCTGCAGAAAACTTAATCGGCCTATATTAAGAGCAGGCTTTGTATAAGTCGGCCAATTCAGCATATATCCCCAGCCGGAATCGAGATATTTTTCTACACTATCAAAAGCAATTTTCCATCTTTCATCGCTTACAACACGCCCTAACTGAGACCAACTTTGCATATTCAGGAAAATTTTCCCCTGGTCATTTTCTTCTGAACCTATCAGCTTATCTTCATCGTCAATAGCGCATAAATACCATTTTCCATCCCAGCCGTACTTGTTTATTGCCTGCGACATTTCGAGGCGCCAATCGCCAAGTCTTTTCGCATCTTCGGAATTACCGAGATATTCGGCCAGTTCTTTCATCAAAAGAGCGCTTCTGCAAAATGCCATCGACATCCATATACTTACACCCCTGCCCTTACGGCATACCGCTGTGAGCGAGTCGTTCCAATCGCCAAAAAACGCCAGGCACAGCCCCTGTTTGCCGCGATCTGTATGCAAACGAACCAATGCTTTCATCAGATGGTTATAAACAGTATCCTCACCCTTATCCAAATAAGGAACTGTCTCCTGCAACAAGTTAAAATCACCCGTTTCCTTGACATATTCGGTAATCGCAGGTATTAACCATTGCGCGCTGTCAACATATCTCATCGTGTCTAAAGGGTGCCAGCCTCGCAGGGCAAATCCATCATTGTACTGATGTCGACAGGCTTTCATAATATTTTTACGCGCCAGTTCTGCATCCAGTGTAATCACATTCTGGCTGTTCTGAACAATATCACGATAACCCTTATATCCCCATCTGCACCATATCGCACCATACATAATCTGATGCTTTACCCATTTATTCAGCATCCGATTCATAGATTCTTCCGGCACATTAATTTGTATATTCTTCATCTGTGCATCATATTGATTGCACATATCATCGAAGATTAAATCCCTGCCTATATTACCGTGCAGATATTTGCCGCGTATGACAGGAAGCATAGATTCATCGCTGCATGCTCCAATAAGCATTCTCGTATCTTCCTTCGCCCCGCCGGCAATTTTAAGCTTAAAGTGCATCGATGCCGTTGGGGTATCACGCGAAGAAAGTGAATTTGAACAAATACCCTTTTCAACTGCAACAGGATTCGCAATCGTATTTGTGCTGCCGATGAAATCCTGCATATCCGCATCCCAGCCGCTGGGCGTTCTGTCAGCAGTAAAGAACCCGTTATGATACGGAAAATTATTCTGACTGTGAAATTCAGCATCCTGTTTTATGATGATGGAATTTACCTGCGAATAATACATAGCAGACCTGAACAGGAAATTACAATAGGTTTCCGTTCCGTCGCAATCCATTTGAAGACAGGTAAATAAACTTATGCTGCGAGCATTTCGGCCCAAATTTTCAACGCAGACATCCCATATTTCCACGGGGTCATTACCTGCCGGCACATAAATACGCCAAATAATTTTCAGCCCGTTGGTTATATTTTCGTATATCTGATAATTTATGCCGGCTTTGGAAATATAACTTTCAAATTTAGTAAATGTCGGAGACCAGCTTACAGAAAAATATTCTCCGCTGTCGTCATCCCGCACAAAAATTAATCTGTCTTTGGCAATTAGATGATTGATAAAACCATCTTCGGTCATATGAGTACCTTTGCCCCTTGCGCACTGGTCTATCAGCGTAAAATATGCTTTGTTATAAAGTATATTTTCCAAATTACGCTCAGGCACGGGTGTATTAAGCCACAGTTCTTTGCCCTGGTTTTGATATGCATATTCTGTCTTTTTGCCCATGAATTACCTCTCTAAAATGATTCTATCTGAAAAATGACGTTATGATTCCGCTGCTTATGATTTTATTTTCGTATGAACAAGTTGATAAGATTTGGATTAATCTATTTAAGTTCAAGCTTTGGCAAATCCCACTGCCTTACTTTTGCAGTGCTCTCACCAACCACTAACTCAGATTCAAACTCTATTCTTTTGGGTTTAATCCACTCTTTATTCCGCAGCCTCTCAAATAATATCTCAACCGCAACTCTTGCGGTCTCTTTTGTTTTATGATCAATCGTTGTCAATCTTACCGGCAGGCTCTTAGCCAGCCATGTATTATCACAACCTACAATGGAAATGTCATTCGGCACTTTCAATCCGAAATCACAGACGGTTCGCATTGCCCCTAATGCCACAAGGTCGTTGGTGCCGATAATCGCCGTACTGCTGGGCCGGGTTAATAGTAATTCTCTCGTAGCTTCCATACCATCCCTGAGTTGATCTCCTGTAAAACGACTAAAAACCCTGTCTTCAAAATTATAGGGCAACCCGTGTTTTTTAAACCCTTTTTCCAAACCACTAAATCTTCCATAGTCCTTAAACTGCTTGGCCCAACTGGCAACAAATACAATTTCTTTATGCCCTAAATCAATCAAGTGGTCTATGGCCTGTTCAATACCTTTGCCATGGTTTGTATAAGTACCGTCGATATTGCTTTCTGCGGCATCCGGCGGTAACCCACTCGATATAAACGGTATCCTGCGTTCCCAGAACTCCTCGATAATGTCCTTAAGAGACTCAAATCTGGTAATCGTTGCAATGATACCATCGCAGCGACGCTCCAGCATTTCTTCCAGACACAAACGTTCTCTGTCAGCATCAAAGATATATTCAAGACAAACTAAACGATAACCCCTCGAGGCACAACCATCCTCAGCAGCCCTGATATATTCCACATAATAGGGATTACCTAAATCGGGAGTTATCAAACCTATTGTATGAGTTTTGCCCGTTCCAAATGACCGGGCTGTATGGTTTGGACGATAACCAAGCTTCTTGGCAGCATTCTTGACTTTTTCTTTGGTTTCATCGCTTATGCGCGGATTGTTATGAAGAGCCCTACTTACCGTAGCATGGGTTGTCCCTACCGCCTTCGCTATATCGTAAATAGTAACAGTCATTATTTACCTTCAAACAAGCCTTATGTCTGTAAATTCAGATGTGCTTGTATTCAGTGTACCCGATTACATTGAAAAACTCAATAAAAAAATATAATTTAGGCAAATGTTATGCAAAATATATTTTTTAAAAAAATTAATAAAAATTATCTTGCCTTAACTTACATACTTAATATATACTAACTTGCGCACTCGAGTACGCAAGGTTGCGTCTTTCTCAACACCTGCTGATTGACTCCGATTGAATACAAATACGTCCCATAACAATAATGGATTTAAAGTTAGAAAGGAGTAATGTATGAAAAAGGCAATTGTGTATGTGGTTTCGTTAATAACATTTACTTTAGCAACACCTGCCATATCAGATGTTTATGACAATTTTGAAAGTGGTGTCATAAATACTGTTAGATGGGAAATGCCCCCATCTTCATGGGGACTACAAACTATTTACACCGGCTCAACCCTCGTCGCATGGTCAAATGCGAATGGTGGGGGTGGAACAGGCAGCCTCGTTTCACTAACTATCCCAGTGCCGGCAGACGGCTATCTGACTCTTAAAGTTTGTGGCCATGACGTACCGGATAAAGATGGATACGGTTTTAAAGCTGCTCCGGCAACACATTGGGTCGAGGTTCGCGGCGGAAGCAGCACTGGTCCGATTTTAGCCAAAATGAACCCTTATGATAACGGCCGTACTGAATTTAAGGTTGATGCCCGTGGTTATTGGCTTGTGGTAGTAATAGGCGTTGACAACAGTACTCAATGGATTGGCATAGATGATATTGCCAGTACATCAGGCATCGCTCACACCCCTATAACAAACGGCAGTTTAGAAGATGGTTTTACAGGCTGGACAGTTACGGGAACATCTTTCCAGACTATTGCCAAGAGCTTCCCATCCTGGGAAACTATTCCACAATTCGCCAGCGAGGGCGGTTTGTTTGCTTCCGGTTACATGAGTTCCGGTTTGACAGGAACTGCGATATCTCCTGCAATTACGGTAACTCGTGACACCCTGACATTTGATGCAATGGGGTATTCCGGTGGCCCATGGGGCGGGGGTACTAATGAGTTCCGCCTACTCAATGCAAGTATGAATGTTATTGCCACTATTAAAGGCAATATTATACCACAGGGCACTTTGGTTAATGGTGTATGGCAGGAAAAGTCGTTTAATCTTTTTGCTGCCGGTCTGCACTATGGCGACACTTGTTATTTTCAGGCTTATGATGGTGACTCTCAGGCATCGTATGACTGGATTGCCTTTGATAATATCAGATTAACAGGTTCCTTGTCCTATACTTATGATGATTTCGAAAGCGGTCCTATTAGCACAGGAAAATGGGACAGCATAGCAAGTACCTGGGGTACACAGACTATTTACACCGGCTCAACCCTCGTTGCGTGGTCAGATGTACTTGGTGCAAGTGCAACAGGCAACCTTGTTTCAAAGCCGATTACGGTTCCGCAAAACACCTATTTGAATCTCAACGTTTGCGGCCATGACGTACCTGACAAGGATGGAGATGGCTTTAAAGCTGCTCCGGAAACACATTGGGTCGAAGTTAGAGGCGGCAACGCTACGGGACCTGTCTTAGCCAAGATGAACCCTTATGATAACGGACGCACTGATTTCAAGGTTGATAGCCGTGATTATTCGGTTGTAACCGTAATCGGTGTTGATAATAGTACTCAATGGGCCGGAATGGATAACGTTGCAGTCCTATGCGACAGAACCATCCATAAACCCATAACCAATGGAAGTTTGGAAAATGGTTTTACCGGCTGGACTGTAAGCGGTACTGCATGGAAAACTTTTGCCAAAACCAAACCATATTGGGAAACCACGCCTCGTTATGGCAGCGAAGGTGGAATGTTTGCGACAACTGCTGAGACTGAATCGCTCACCGGAACGGTTACTTCTCCGCCTATTGTTGTTACATCCGACACCCTGACTTTTGATGCCGCAGGACATTCCGGCGGTCTATGGGGTGGTGGGAACAACAGGTTTGAGCTGTTGGACTCCAGCCTTAATGTTATCGCTACGATTAAGGGCGATATCGGCCCTCAAGGTTCTGTTCAGAACGGAGCATGGTCAGAGAGATCTTTTGACCTTTGGGCAACAGGATTAAATTATGGCGATACCTGTTATTTCCAGGCTGTTGACGGCGATACAGGTTCTTATGGCTGGATAGCTTTTGATAATATAAGACAGACAGGAATATCGCTGGGTTATTCTTATGATGATTTCGAAAGCGGTACTTTAGCTTCCAGTAAATGGGATAGTATCGATGCTACATGGGGATTGCAAACTATCTATACCGGCTCTACCCTCGTAGCGTGGTCAAATGTACTCGGTTCAAGTGCCACTGGTAATCTTGTCTCTAATTTAATCTCCGTTCCGGAAGATGGCTATTTAACCATTAAAGTTTGCGGTCATGATGTACCCGATAAAGATGGGGATGGTTTTAAAACTGCTCCAGAAACACATTGGGCCGAAGTTAGAGGGGGCGACATCTGTGGCCCGGTTCTGGCCAAGATGAACCCTTATGATAACGGACGCACTGATTTTAAAGTCGATGCCCGCGGTTACTCTACAGTAGTGGCAGTTGGCGTTGATAAAGAAGCTCAATGGATTGGTATGGACAACATTGCAACCGCAAACGGCCAGCCGCATGAAATGATAACCAACGGCAGTCTTGAAAATGGATTTGCCAGCTGGACTGTTACAGGTACAGCATGGGATGCTTTCGCAAAGACAAAGTTCTCGTGGGAATCTGTACCTCGCTATAGTGCTGAAGGCGGATTATTTGCAATAACTGCTGAAGACGATTCACTCACCGGAACGGTTACCTCTCCACCTATTATTGTCAAGCAGAACTTCTTAGTCTTTGACGCAGCAGGATATTCCGGCGGCCCCTGGGGCGGCGGCAATAACAAATTCAACCTGCTGGATTCCAATTTAAATATTATTGCCACAATTAACGGCAATATCGGTCCGCAAGGTACCGGACAAGGCGGAACATGGAAAGAAAGATGTTTCGACCTTATGGCCGCAGGACTCAACTACGGAGATACCTGTTATTTCCAGGCTGCTGACGGCGACACTTGCTCGTGGGGCTGGATTGCCTTTGATAATGTCAGGCAGGAATACCGCAACACTTTGGAATGGTCGATGGAACTGGCAGGCCAAAATTTGGTCAATGCTTTACGTCCTTTAAATCAAGGCGCTTTGCCATATTGGGAATTAGATGTTACCAGCGGTTATTCCGCACGGTACAACCCCGGCTCGGAATTCCATAACATTGGCAGAGTATGGGACGCTTTATTGCGATTGGAAAATGCCATTGGGTTTGAAATTCCAGCAGATAAAGAGGCAACTCTTCTCAGCAGCACACAGCAATTTTTTGACAATTCTGATAATTTATGCTGGACACCGTGCAGTTGGCTGGGTCTGGTTTCCAAGCAATTTGAGTGCCATTCCTTTAGAGAAAATGCTCTGGCACTAAATGCGTTAGCGGAGTTCAGAGGCAGTACCTGGGCGATAGACAAGGCACCTCTGCTGGCAGCAACTCTTTCGAATGCAACCGATATGGGCGATCTTACAGGCCCGGATTATCAGTGGATTTGGAGTAACTTCTGGTACTATAATCAGTCCTGCCAAACTCCCTATACTGCCAGGTTTATGGACCCTGTCGGGTCGAACGGCAGACTAATTGAAGCATTAGTATATCTCTATCGAACAACTGGAAATTCTTCGGTGCTTACTCTGGCAGACCAGTATGCGGCATGGCATTTAGCAAACTCAACAAACTCCAACGGCACATTGAAGGAAGCTGTGGGTCTTGACCATACCCATTCTTATATGTGTACTATGCGTGGCTTATTGCTTTATGGCGAGTTAATCGGTGGGGCAACCGGCCAGCAATATATTGACAATGTTGCAGCTACTTATGGAGTTTCGATTCGAAATAACCTGATAAAAGAATCAGGCTGGAATCCTCATGACTGGAAGCATTATTCTGACAACAACCCCGAACCAGCATCGGCTGCTGACAGCGCACAAATCGCCTGTATTCTTGGACGACTTGGACATGATGAGTACCTCGATGATGCTGAACGGCTCGTGAGATGCTTGATTTTGCCATGCCAAATTAGATATACGGATATGCCATCTGTATTAACACCGAATTTGAGCGACGGCGATCAGGGTGCCAATCCCGACCGCTATGCCAACTTAGATGAACGCAATGTCGGCGGCTTCGGCGGTATGCACGCCCCGGAACCGTATGGTGCAAAACAATCTACAACAGATGTTACTTCCTCTGTGCTGCACAGCCTTATAGAAATCTACAACAGCATTGCTGTTCATGACAGCAATGGTCTAAGAATTAATTTCCACTTCGACTATGAAGATAATACTGTCAAAATTGTCTCAAAAAGAGAGAAAGATTCAACTGGAAGATATAAGGCAGTGGTTGATGTATTGGTTAAAAATTACGAAAACGTTCGAATTAGAATTCCGCAGTGGGCGCCTGCTGATTCCATTGTACTTTCTGTCAATGGCACGCCGATAACACTGGTGAAAGTCGGTAATTTTGCACAAATTTCGGCACAAACCGCCCCTATGAACATCCAGCTTAAATATAGTATTCCTGTTCGTACAACTTATGAAAAGCCGAATCCGACTGGCACAAAATATCAACTCAACTGGTTAGCAGGTGAGATAGCTGGCATCAGTCCGAATACTAATTTTATGCCGTTTTATAAAACAGGTGGATATCCGCCATACCTTACGCCTATCTACAGCATACAAAATGTCTCTAATTTGGGACGCTTGTCCATCAGCCCTATCTATCCGGATACTGCGCAGAAATATGATTGGGGCGGCTCAGTCATTAAGGACGGCACCAATTCTTACAAAATGTGGTGGTGCAGGCAGGACCCATACGATACCATTTGGTACGCCAGCAGCACAGACGGCATCAACTGGACTGGTGCACAAAAAGTTATGCAGGCTGCAGACAATACTTATGAAAAGACGCACGTCGGCAGACCATCGGTAGTTAAAGTGGGCAGCACATTCTATATGTTCTATGAATCACCCTGCCTGTTTACCCCAGGTGGTGTTGAATATAAAAATCAGATATTCCAGGCAACCTCGACCAATGGAACAACATGGACTAAATATCCGTCCAACAGCAATCCACAACCGGTTATAACAGCTCCGAGTGATTTAGCTGTAGGCGCTTATGGTATCGGTCAGCCAAGTGTATTTTACAAGGATGGCCAGTTCAATATCTACTACGTCTGCAATGTTACCGCCGAGTCACCAGACGAGATACGCATGGCACGCAGTTCCAGCTCAACCAGTTGGGGCAGCTATACTACCCATGAAGTAGTGGTGTATGGAGCGGCAGTAGATGTTAAGTGGAATAGTGCTATGAGTAAGTATGTAATGGCTTATACTATAGGTGATTGGATAACTCCTAATCCCAGCGGAACACCAACATATAATGTATATGTTTTTACATCCAGCGATGGGCGAATCTGGAATGATTATACAACGACTCCCCTCTACCAGATTTGTACAAATGCAACGAATGCAACTTTAACAGGTTTCACTAACCCAAAAACACGCGGGTATGCAAATCTGGTAAGCACAGACCAGTATGGCTGTATGAACAGTTCAACAATGAAGGTTATTTTTATGGAAGGTACTATGCATGCTATTCCAGGCGATTGGAAAACACAGTGTGCAACATGGGACCTATATTCTTTGTTATTCACTTTCTGGAGTGATGTGCCTGACCAGGCGACGACTCCAAGTCCCGCCAACAGCGCGACTGACGTAAACCTTACGCCGACGCTCAGCTGGACAGCTGGCAGTGGAACTACTTCGCATGATGTCTATTTCGGGACTACAAGTCCTGGTACATTCCAGGGTAATCAGACCGGCACAACTTATGCCCCAGGCACTCTCGCTTTAAATACGACCTACTATTGGCGCATTGATGAGGTTGGTTCCGGCAGTACCACAACTGGCACAGTCTGGAGCTTTACAACCGCTGCAGCGCCTGGCCAGGCGACAACTCCAAGTCCTGCCAACAGCGCAACGGGGGTGAGCCTGACACCAACCTTGAGTTGGACGGCAGGAAGCGGCACTATTACGCACGATGTCTATTTCGGGACTACAAGTCCAGGTACATTCCGGGGTAATCAGGCCGGCACAAGCTATGTACCCGGAACACTGAGTGCATCTACGACTTATTACTGGCGTATTGATGAGGTTGGTCCCGGTGGTACCACAACTGGCACGGTCTGGAATTTCACTACTACTGATCCTCCTGTACCAACATTCGTAGCAGCAGGGGCAGTAGCGTCCGGCACAGGAGCGATAACACCAGCACTTCCTGCGGGTATCGCCACGAACGATATTTTGCTGCTGTTTCTTGAGACCTCCAATCAGGCTATCTCGATTTCTAATCAAAACGGCGGGACATGGACTCAGGTTGCCAACTCGCCGCAGTACTGCGGAACAGCTGCTGGCACCACCGGTGCCAGACTTACGGTTTTCTGGTCGAGGTATAATGGGACACAGGGCGCTCCAACCACATCTGATTCAGGCGACCATCAGCTTGGCAGGATGATAGCTATTCGTGGCGTTGTTGCCTCCGGCGACCCATGGAATGTTACAGCGGGCGGTGTTGAGGCTGTATCAGACACCAGCGGCTCCATTCCAGGTGCGACTACAACGGTTGCTAATACTCTTGTCGTAACTGCCATTGCCACCAGTCTCCCTGACGCGAGCAGTACGGCAAAGTTTTCGGCATGGACAAACGCTAACCTGACAAGTATAACTGAGCGTATCGACAATTCCGTAACCGCGGGCAACGGCGGCGGTCTCGGAGTAGCCACAGGTGTTAAGGTGACAGCCGGAGTTTATGGCAATACCGCTGTTACACTTGCGAATGCAGCGTACAAGGGTATGATGAGCATTGCAATCAAACCTTAACGTGTTAGATAGCAGCCAACTGGCCATGAGCTTGATAGTTTAATTGACGATTGGACACTCGGCGGAAGGACATAATGCCTCCCGCCGAGTGTCTGTCATTCGTTTAGCACCTCAGCCCTGCCCCAAAATTTTTTAATGCTTACTCAGACTTTTTTAATAGAATCACGGCAGAAGAGAAGTCTGATTCAAATGTCAAATCGGCTATTTTGCCATTAACAATTTCACTATTGACTCCGGATAAAAGACTTTCAGCAATATACCACCCGGAACTTCTGAGGTTTATTTCTGCGGATTTCAGTTTGGAATTTCCAAAGGAGTGTACTACCAATAACGCTTCTTTCACTTTCTGATTTACCCTTAAAACTGACTGCCACCCCCTGGGATAAAGCATACTTTTTCCGGTTTTAGAATCAATATATGATATGCCATTTCTGATTAGGTGAGACACTTTTTTATAAAGCTTAAGATATTTCCCGATAAGTTCAAGAGATGACTTATTCAGCTCAGCGATATCGCCGGACAATACAGGCCTTCCAAAAAATGTGGATGCCATTCTGTAAGATATTGTTTTGTTATCAGATTGTTTTCTCATTACTGCCCATATAAGCGATTTTACCGGATGAACCAAATAATGGAGATTGGCCGCAATTATCGGAATGTTGTCTGTTTCATGTGCGTCGGAAAATGACGCAACATCGCAAAGCGACAGTATCAAGGGGTCTAATCGATGCCCGCCTGATGAACAATTCTCAATAACAATTTCTGGAACTTCTTCGCGGAGGCGTTTCCAAAACTTTTCCACGCCAACGAGATGCTCCCGTAAACCTTCACCGAGAGAATCCGCAGAATCGACACCAATGCCAATGGTATCATTATAATCAATCTTGATGTATTCAAACCCGCAATCCTTTAACAGGGCAATCACTTTATCATTGAGATATTTATGGACGTAATCATCACGAAAATCCCAGAAGGCGCGTTTTCCGGATTTAAGGA